>URTD01000039.1 GCA_900550735.1 uncultured Collinsella sp. | reverse complement strand
TGGCGTAAACTCCGTTTGTGATCATGGTTTTGATGTCTGCCTGAATGCCGGCGCCACCGCTGGAATCGGATCCTGCGATGGATAGAACGGCTGGTACCTTACTGTGATCCATGTTCGCTCCCTTGTCCGGTCGGATTCAAATGGGTCTTTTACCCCGCATTATAAAGATGCCCGGGCCGGCGATATGCCGAACCCGGGCGCGAGATGCAATTTTTACGCAAATGCAGGCAAATGTTCACATGTCAACAATTGACGAACACCTTGTGGCCGTTTGTGGCTCCGGTGACGAGTTAGTCCTCCATGCCGAGGTCGATCGTCGTGCCTTCGAACACCTTGTTAACGGTGCGGACGGCGCACATCTTGCCACACATGGTGCAAGTGCCCTCGGTGGCGGCAGGGGATTCCTCGTAGCGCTTCTTGCCGGTGACCGGGTCAAGCGCGCACTTCCACATGGCGTCCCAGTCGAGCTTGCGGCGTGCCTGGCCCATCTTGTCATCCATGTCGCGGGCGTGGGGCACCTTTTTGGCGATATCGGCGGCGTGTGCGGCGATCTTGGTGGCCATGAGGCCGTCGAGCACATCCTGAGCGTTAGGCAGGCACAGGTGCTCGGCTGGTGTCACGTAGCACAGGAAGTCGGCACCGGAGCTGGCGGAGATGGCGCCGCCGATGGCAGCGGTGATGTGGTCGTAACCCACGCCGATATCGGTCACCAGCGGCCCGAGCACATAGAACGGGGCGTTGTGGCACAGGCGCTTCTGTAGCTTCATGTTGGCAGCGATCTCGTCAAGCGCCATGTGACCCGGGCCCTCGACCATGACCTGGACGCCGGCTGCCCAGGCGCGCTTGCACAGCTTGCCCAGCTCGATCATCTCGGCGGTCTCGGTGGCGTCGTTGGAGTCGTAGAGGCAGCCCGGGCGGCAGGAGTCGCCGAGCGAAATCGTCACGTCGTATTCTTCGCAGATGTCCAGAATCTCGTCGAAGTGCTCATAGAAGGGGTTCTCGTTGCCGGTCATGCACATCCATGCAAACACCAGCGAGCCGCCGCGGCTGACGATGTTCATCAGGCGACCGGTCTCCTTAAAGGTCTTGGTGACCGACTTGTTGATGCCGCAGTGAATGGTCATAAAGTCCACGCCGTCCTCGGCGTGCGCGCGCACGACCTCGAACAGGTCGTCCTTGGTGAGCTTGACCAGCGGCTTTTCCATGTAGCCGATGGCGTCGTACATGGGGACGGTGCCTACCATGAGCGGCGTCTCGTCGATGAGCTGCTGGCGGAACTGGCGCGTCTTGCCCGAGTTGGAGAGGTCCATGATGGCGTCGGCGCCAAAGTCCTCAGCGATCTTGACCTTCTTCCATTCCTCGGCGGCATCGGCCTTGTCGCCCGAGATGCCCAAGTTCACGTTGACCTTGGTGGACAGGCCCTCGCCGACACCAAAGGCGCGCATGCCCTTTTTGATGTGCACGATGTTGGCGGGAATGGCGATGCGGCCGTCGGCCACGCGCTCGCGGATGTACTCGGGGTCGCGATGCTCGCGCTCGGCGACTTCCTTCATCTGCGGCGTGATCTGTCCGGCGCGGGCGAAGTCGATTTGCGTGACAAGCTTGGACTCGGTCTGTGTGCTCATTGGCACGGCTCCCTTCGTTGGCATTACCCATATCAGGTTTGCGGGTCAGGGCGGGCGCGCCCAATCTCAGCCTGCCGTCTGGTCCTGCAAGCTCCCCGTTTATGTAGTGGGCTCAAGTATAGCCTGAATGGGTACGATTGGCCTAACGAACGTGCCTGTGGGGAGGCGTACATGGAAGACAAGCATCTATATCGAGAGACGCAATGGGACATATCGGCCGAGGAGGGCCGTGCGCACCATGGGTTGGTCGCGATTGGCTTTGCGGTGCTTGCCGTGCTGGTGATTGCCTTTTGTATTTGGACGTTTGGCGGTCGCGGCGGCGCTGCCTGGGAGTTTGAGGCCGATGATAGCCTACCGATTATGGCGGTGAGGAGTACTGGCGGTAATGCCAATACGCTCGCCATTCCGGGCGATTATTGGTACCCGCGCGATGAGTTTGTGCAGTTGCAGCTGAGTGGTGGGTCCATTCCAGGCGAAGAAATCGAACGCGTGACGTTTGACGCGGCGCTCAAAACGCTGACGGTGAAGCTCAAAGATCAAGGAGATGTGCCCACGACCATGGATATCGCCCTGGCGGAATGGCGTCTGGAGCCTCCGTCGGGCGTCAAGGTGTCCGAGGTTGAGCATGTCAAGATTACCTATCAGGACGGCACGACAAATGAAATTGCCAAAGCCGACGGCTTGGCGGAATAGACGTCGTGCCTAGGCAGTACATTCAAGAGTAGCGGTGGTCCTACAAGGCCCGTTCGTTCAGGAAGACCAAAGTGTTTTTATTTGAAAGCTCGGGAAGGTGACGATAGCCAACGTCGAATGCGGTGAGCCCGCTTACATCCTCGACCTTGTTTTCCGCCATCCAGCGCACCATGGAGCCGCGCGCCTTTTTGCTGGCGGTCGAGCGCTGGATGGGCTTGCCGTTGCGGATGCCTTCACCAAAGAGGCACGTGACGACTGTGGCGTCGCCCGCGAGGTGGGGCAGAACGGCTTTGGCGTACTCCGCGCTGGCGAGATTGACGATCGTAGCGTTGGAGCTCGCCGGAGCGATGGTCCGTGCGAGCTTGTCGCCCCAAAACGCGTAGAGGTCTCGGGCATCGTCGACGGCAAGCTTTGCGCCCATCTCCAGCCGATACGGTTCAACGGCATGAAAGGGGCGTACGCATCCGTAAAGGCCCGAGAGGATCCAGAGATGGTTTTGCAGCCAGTCGAGCTGTGCGGCATCCATGACCTCGGGCGCCATACTTTGGTATTGGATGCCGTGGTAGGACATGACGGCGGGGGAGAGGTGTCGGGCGAGTGCGGGATTGTCGAGATCGCCGTTTTTCAGGATGGGCCCGAACTCATGCAGGGTGTTGAGGCAAGGCCCCAGCAGTTTGTCACTTACGTTCCATAGCGTCTGCAGACCGCCGCTGCCTTCATTTCGTTCGATATCTAGCAGTGCGCGGTGGAGGCGAGCCGTTTCGTGCGCAAAAGGCGGTATGTCCAGGACTTCAAAAGCATCTTGGGCCGCGCGCATCTGCTTGGCGGGCGAAATGATGACCTGCAGCATGGACTCTCCTCTGCCAAAAAGGAAGTTGCGGTGGAATACGGTCTGTTTTGGCCGTTTATGGGCCAGTTTAGTCCGTATTTCACCGCAACTGATGAAGGGTGGATTAGGCTCGCTCGATGAAGGCCTTGTAGCCGCGATATGCCTCGTAGATATCGGCCTTGTTGGCGACCTCCCACAGGGCGTGCATGGACAGGACGGCAACACCGGAGTCGATGACATTCATGCCGTACTTGGCCATGATGTAGGCGATGGTGCCGCCGCCGCCTGCGTTGACGCGACCGAGCTCACAGGTCTGGAAGTCCACGCCGGCCTCGTCCATGATGTCGCGGACGAGGGCCACGTACTCGGCATCGGCGTCGTTGGAACCGCCCTTGCCGCGGCTGCCCGTGTACTTGTTAAAGCACAGACCGCGACCCATAAAGGCCGCGTTCTTGGTCTCGAACTTGCCGGCATAGCCCGGGTCGAAGCCGGCGGACACGTCAGAGGAGAGCATACGGCTGCGGGCGAGCGCGCGGCGCAGGGCCAGTGGGCTATCCTCGCCGGCGAGCGTCATGATCTCGGCGACGGTGTTCTCGAAGAAGCGACTTGTCATGCCGGTGGCACCCACGGAACCGATCTCCTCCTTGTCGACGATGAGCGTGATGCTCGTGCGCTCCACGTTGGCGACGTCGATCTGGGCGAGCATGGACGGATAGGCGCAGACACGATCGTCGTGGCCATAGCCCAAAATCATGGAGCGGTCGAGGCCCATGTCGCGGGCGGGACCGGCGGGCACGACCTCGATCTCGGCGGAGAGGAAGTCCTCCTCCTCGACGTCGTACTGCTCCTTGAGGATGTCCAGGAACATCTGCTTGACGGGCTCCTTGGGAGCGTCCTTGTCGTCTTCATCGAACTTGACGGGACGGCCGCCCACGATCACGTCGAGGATCTCGGCGTCGACGGCGTCCTTGGCGGGCTTGGACATCTGCTCGCTCGAGAGGTGGATCAGCAGGTCGGAGATGGTAAAGACCGGATCGTCCGCCTTGTCGCCGATGTTGATGTCGACGGTGGTGCCGTCCTTTTTGCAGATGACGCCCACGAGTGCAAGCGGGGAGGCCACCCAGTGGTAGCTCTTGACGCCGCCGTAGTAGTGCGTGTCGAGGTAGGCCATGTCGCCGGCCTCGAAGGCGGGATTCTGCTTAAGGTCCAGGCGCGGCGAGTCCACGTGAGCACCCAGGATGTTAAAGCCCTGCTCGAGCGGGGCGGTGCCCAGGTTGACGAGCATGAGGTCTTTGCCGTGATTGGCGGCGTACACCTTGTCGCCGGCCTTGAGCGTGCGGCCCTCGGCGATCACGGTCTCCAAGTCGACGTAGCCCGCCTCCTCGGCCATCTTGATGCCGGTCTTGACGCACAGGCGCTCGGTCTTATTCTCGCTCAAAAACTGCTTATAGCCGCGGCAAAGCTCCTCGAGCTCCTCGATTTGCTGTGGCGTGTACTTTTTCCATGCGCAGGGACGCTCCATGACGCAGGCTCCTTTCGGATCGATCGTGCTGGTTGATGTACCGTGAGCCATCGTATCACGCGCGGGCCCGCGGCGGCAGGGAAGCCTGATGTGCGGTGGCCGCGGGGCGGGGAGCGTGTAAACTGGTGTGAGCAAACCGTGCCCAGCCCAAAGCGAGGTATTCAATATGTCTGACAAGCGCCGCACCTTTGCCGTTATCGACGGCAACTCGCTCATGCACCGCGCCTTCCACGCCGTGCCGCCCACCATGAATGCGCCGGACGGGCGCCCCACCAACGCGATCTTTGGCTTTCTGAACATGTTTCTTAAGATGATCGATGCCTTTAACCCCGACGGTGTGGTCGTGGCGTTTGACAAGGGCAAACCGCGCGTGCGCATGGAGATGCTGCCACAGTATAAGGCGCAACGCCCGCCCATGGACCCCGATCTGCATGCGCAGTTCCCTATGATTAAGGAGCTGCTCACCGCGCTCAACGTGCCGATTCTGCAGTCCGAGGGCTGGGAAGGCGACGATATCCTGGGAACCATGGCGCGCCTGGGTGAAGAGGCCGGCTGCGACATGCTACTGGTGACCGGCGACCGCGACATGTATCAACTCGTGACCGAGCACGTCAACGTGGTCTCGACCCGCAAGGGCCTGTCCGACGTGGCGATCATGACGCCCGAGAGCGTGGACGACCTGTATCACGGCATTACGCCGGCGCTCGTGCCCGATTTTTACGGTCTAAAGGGCGATACGTCGGACAACATTCCCGGCGTACCGGGCATCGGCCCCAAAAAGGCGAGCGCGCTCATCGCACAGTACGGCAGCTTGGACGAGGTCATCGCGCATGCCGACGAGGTCAAGGGCAAGATGGGCGAGAACCTGCGTGCGCACATCGACGATGCGCTGCTGAGCCGCAAGGTCGCAACCATTCGCACCGATGCGCCCGTCGAGCTCGACTTTGACGAAACGTCCTTCCCGGCGTTTTCTGCCGACGAAGTGTCCGCGGCGCTGGGCACGCTTGGTATCACCGCCATGCAGAACCGTTTCTTGGCGCTGATCGGCGGCGAGGGCGGGGCTGCTGCTGCCTCCAGTGTGTTTGAGATACCTGCTATGGTTCGCGCAGCCGCCGGCGATGCCGACGCGCTTGGTGCCGTTGCGGCTGAGGTCTCCCGCGCGATTGATGCCGGCGAGTGGGTCGCCGCCGTGGTGGACGACGACAAGGAAGAGGGCGCGCTCTTTGGACTGACGCGCACGCTGTGGTTGGCGACGTCCAAGGTCCTGTTCGCGCTCGAGGAGGGCGACAGCGCCTCCACTGCCGTAGTCGATGGCTTCAACTTCGCTCACGGTGTGATCGCCGGCGTGCTTGCGCGCCTGTTTATGGAGGGCCGCGTGGCGAGCCCGGATATGAAGGCGTTGCTGCATGAGCTTTCGCCCATCGATTCTTCGGAGCCCGAGCTCATGGATCCGCTGGCAGTCGACTCCACGCGCATCTTCGATACCGTGGTCGCCGCTTACCTGCTGGATTCCGATCGCTCCGAGTTCGATGAGGCATATCTTGCCGATACGTATCTGCAGATGGCGCTGCCTGCGGCGCGTGGTGCAGAGGGTATCGGCGAGGACGCCCCCGCGCCTGCCGCTCGCACGGCGGCCTTGACGCTGGCGCTGGTCGCACCGCTGCGCGATCGCATGGCCCGTGAGAACGCCGCCAACGTGTTCGATGGCATCGAGATGCCGCTTGTGCCGGTACTTGCCAAGATGGAGCGCGCGGGCATGCTCGTGGACCCCGACCGCCTGCGCAGTCTGTCCGAGGGTCTGGCGACCCAGATCACCGAGGTCGAGCGCAGTATTCGCGACCTGGCGGGTGACGAGACCTTTAATATTGGCAGTCCCATGCAGCTGTCGCATGTGCTCTTTGATGTGATGGGGCTTCCGACCAAGGGCCTTAAGAAGACTAAGCGCGGCTACTATTCGACCAACGCCAAGGTGTTGAGCGACCTTGCGCGTGACCACGAGATCGTGCGTCTGATCTTGGACTGGCGTGAGAAGTCCAAGATCAAGTCAACCTATCTGGACACGCTGGGCCCGCTGCGCCGTGGTGACGGTCGTGTGCACACCACATACAACCAGACCATCACGGCAACGGGGCGTCTGTCCTCGAGCGACCCGAACCTGCAGAACATCCCGACGCGCTCGGAGCTGGGTCGTACCGTCAAGACGGCGTTTTCGGCAGGCGAGGGAAGCGTCTTTTTGGCGGTGGACTACTCGCAGATCGAGCTGCGTCTGCTCGCGCATCTCTCGGGTGACGAGCACTTGGTGCGCGCCTTTAACGAGGGCGAGGACTTCCATGCCGAGACGGCGGCGCGCGTGTTTGGTGTGCCGGTGTCCGAGGTAACGCCCGATCTGCGCAGTCGCGCCAAGGCCGTGAACTTTGGCATCGTGTATGGTCAGCAGGCCTACGGCCTGTCGCAGTCGCTGCATATCTCGATGGCCGAGGCGCGCGACATGATCGACCGCTACTACGAGGCCTACCCGGGCGTGCGTACGTTCCTCGACAACGTGGTGGCGCGCGCCAAACAGACGGGCTACGCCGAGACCATGTACGGCCGCCGTCGTCATATTCCGGAGCTCAAGGCCAAAAACCCGCAACTCCGCGGCTTTGGCGAGCGCACGGCTATGAACCACCCCATGCAGGGAACCGCCGCCGACATCATCAAGATCGCCATGGCCCGCGTAAGTCGTCGCCTGGAAGAAGAAGGCTTTGCCGCCCACATGATCTTGCAGGTACACGACGAACTGGACTTTGAGTGCCCCGTCGACGAAGTCGAGCGCCTAACCACCATGGTTCGCGACGTCATGGAACACGTCGTAGACCTCCGTGTCCCCCTAATCGCCGAAGCTTCGACTGGAGTGACCTGGGCAGACGCCAAGTAAGGGCACGACCACAATTCCAAAGTAATCAAAACCAGAAGGACGCCCCTCATCAACAAGGAGCGTCCTTCGTTCAATAAAAATCAGCCAAAGTATCTAGGCGCCAAGACGCCATCCATGCGGCAAGCAAGTCAACGTAGCCATGCCCGGGGCCGGCCGTTTGATTTTTGTAGATTCCGCACGAGCCGAAGAGCACTTAATGTGCTCTTCGAGCGAGCCCAGGACCTGACCGAACAAAAATCAAACGGCCGGCCCCGGGCATGGCGGCGAGTTTAACGAGCCGCCAGGATGGCGTCGATGAGCGTCAGTACGCCCCCGTCGTTGTTGCTCGGAATGCGCCACTTGGCGTGCGCGTTCATGTGCTCCTCGGCATTGTCCACGATAAAGCTGTGACCGACGCGCTCGAGCATGGGGATGTCGTTGTAGGTATCGCCCACGGCGGCGGCGTCGGCAATATCGATGTCCAGGTGCTCGCATAGGTGCGCGACGCCGGCGCCCTTGTCGACGCCCAAGTTCATGAAGTCGATCCACTCGCGCCCGGCATTGGTGACGTAGAGCTTGTCCGAGAACTCGGGGCTATAGGTCTCGCGGAATGCGGGCTCGGCATCGTAGGCAGGGAAGAAGATCGAGATCTTGTTGGACTCGATATCAATGCCCTCAAAGCTGTCGACGTAGTTGATCGTGTTGTAGTAGACGCTGATCTCGTCGTGGTATTGATGGTCGCGGGCAAGCACGTAGAACTCGTCGAAGCAGCACAGGACGGGGACAGCGCGAGGATCCTCCGAGGCGCGGCTCAAGACCTGCTGGTACAGCTCCACGTCGATAATGCTCTTATAGATATAGCTGCCACGATAGATCACGCATGCGCCGTTGTCGGGACAAAAGGCGAGGCGGTTCTTGATGCCCTCGAACATCTCTTCGAGCTTGGGGGCGGGACGTCCGCTGGCGGGGCAGAATACGATGCCGGCTTCGGCGAGCTTGTCCAGGCGTTCGTCAAGGCCTTGCGGCAGCACGCGCTCGTCGGTCAGCAGCGTCTTGTCCATGTCGACGGCAATGAGCTTAATGTTTCCGATATTGGCGTCCGATTCGTAAGTTTGCATAAAATCGAGCCTTTCGTTTCGAGATTGTTTCAGACGTTATAACCATTAACTCGTAGTCGGGCGTATTTTCGCAGGATTGGCGCGCGTTTGCATCACCATTCACAAAGTAATGAAAAAACTTTTCAGAAATTTGAAGTTGTCGCTTGTGCCGCGGGCACTTTAGCGTAATATAGCGACCATCGAAAACGGAGACGGAAAAACAACCGCTTACCGAGGAAAAGGTACCGTTTACGATATTAGAATTGCGCCCGGCGATAGGTGAAAGGAGAGGCAGATGCAGTTCGTAAAGATCATCACTACTGCAGACAATGCCATCCGACGCCAGCGCGCAATTTCCCGACGACGATAACAATCGTCTCTGTCCGCATGGGGCGAATTGCCTCAACAGAGTCATTTTGAGGTCGTTGGGTTTTAGCACGACATTGCTGCATGTTTCTAGGGCATGTATGTGCTGATTATTGCTATTTAACCTGATAGTGCACGGTATTCGACCTTGAAATGACTTGCAACTGACCGATGTTCTAACTAGCTACCAAGGGCGAAAGGAAACAGCCATGAGCAAGGAAAAAGTCGTTCTCGCATATTCTGGTGGTCTTGATACATCCGTATGTGTCAAGTGGCTCCAGGACGAGAAGAATCTCGATGTCGTTTGCGTCTGCGGCAACGTGGGCCAGGAGGAGACCGGCCTGGATGCCAAGAAACAGAAGGCGCTTGACCTGGGCGTTCTCGATTGCCAGGTGCTCGACCTGCGCGATGAGTTCTCCGACGAGTTCTTAACTAAGGCCATCGCCGCAAACTCCATGTACGAGAACAAGTATCCGCTGCTCTCCGCCCTGTCTCGACCGCTGCTCGCCAAGAAGCTTGTCGAGGTCGCTCACGAGTTTGGCGCGACCTGCGTCGCCCACGGCTGCACCGGCAAGGGTAACGACCAGGTGCGTTTCGAGGTTTCCATCTCGTCCATCGACCCGACCCTGAGGGCAATCAGCCCGATTCGCGACCTGTCGCTGACCCGTGACGTCGAGATCGCGTTCGCCAAGGAGCACAAGCTGCCGATTACCCAGACCGAGAAGTCCCCGTACTCCATCGACCAGAACGTGTGGGGCCGCGCCATCGAGACCGGCTTCCTTGAGGATCCGTGGAACGGCCCGACCAAGGACTGCTACTCCTACACCGACGACCCGGCGTTCCCGCCCGTCGAAGACGAAGTGGTCATCGAGTTCAAGGAAGGCGTGCCGGTCAAGATCGACGGACGTGACGTCACTCCGCTGCAGGCCATCGAAGAGATGAACCGTCGTGCAGGCGCGCAGGGCATCGGCCGCATCGATCTGATCGAGGATCGTCTGGTAGGCATCAAGTCCCGCGAGCTGTACGAGGCTCCGGGCGCAGTGGCGCTGATCACCGCCCACCAGGAGCTCGAGAACTGCTGCCTCGAACGCGAGCAGCACCGCATCAAGCGCGACATCGACAAGCGTTGGGCGGAACTGGTCTACGACGCGCAGTGGTTCTCCCCGGCAACCCAGTCCCTGAACGCCTTCATCGAAGACACCCAGAAGTACGTTTCCGGCGAGATTCGCATGGTTCTGCACGGTGGCCGCGCCGTCGTGACCGGCCGTCGCTCCGACAGCTCGCTGTACGACTACAACCTGGCCACCTACGATTCCGGCGACAGCTTCGACCAGAAGTCCTCCAACGGCTTCATCGACATCTATGGTCTGCCGAGCCGTGTGGCCGCAGCCCGCGACGTCAAGTTCGGCAACGGCATCGAGGTTCCGGAGAACAGCGTCGAGTAAGCATCATCCGGATTCACGTTGTGAATCGTCTTGATAATGGGGGAGAGCGTACCGTCGGGACCATCCTGACTGGTAAGCTCTCCCTCAGTCATATCTGCAAGGAGATTTGGAAAAACAATGACCGAGAGCACTACTAATGGTGAGCATCTTGCCCTGTGGGGCGGCCGTTTCAAGTTTGGTCCGTCGCCGGAACTCGCACGGCTGAGCAAGTCCACCCAATTCGACTGGCGACTCGCCGATGACGATATCGCCGGTTCGCGTGCCCATGCCCGTGCATTGGGCCGCGCCGGACTGCTGACCGCCGATGAGCTGCAGCGCATGGAAGACGCCCTTGACGAGCTGCAGCGCCGCGTGGATTCCGGAGCGTTCGCTCCGATCGAGGATGACGAGGACGAGGCCACTGCACTCGAACGCGGTCTACTCCAGATCGCAGGTGACGAACTCGGCGGCAAGCTCCGCGCCGGCCGTTCCCGCAACGATCAGATCGCCGCGCTCATCCGCATGTGGCTGCGCCGCCACAGCCGCATCATCGCCAAAATGCTGCTCGGTCTCGCCGCAACACTGATCGAGCAGTCCGAAAAAGCCGGTCGCACCGTCATGCCGGGACGTACGCATATGCAGCACGCCCAGCCAGTTCTGCTTGCCCACCAGCTCATGGCCCACGTGTGGCCGCTGCTGCGTGACGTGCAGCGACTCGTGGATTGGGACAAGCGCATCGACGCCAGCCCGTACGGCTCCGGTGCCCTCGCCGGCAACACCCTTGGCCTCGAACCGGTGGCTGTGGCCCGTGAGCTGGGCTTCTCCAAGGTGACCGCCAACTCCATCGACGGCACCGCCAGCCGTGATCTGGTCGCCGAATTCGCCTTCATCGCCGCCATGACCGGTGTCGATCTGAGCCGCCTGTCCGAAGAGATCATCATCTGGAACACCCAGGAATTCGCGTTCGTGCGTCTCGATGACGCCTACTCCACCGGCTCCTCGATCATGCCGCAGAAGAAGAACCCCGACATCGCCGAGCTCGCCCGCGGCAAGTCCGGCCGTCTCATCGGCGACCTGACAGGCCTGCTCGCCACGCTCAAGGGCCTGCCCACCGCGTACGCCCGCGACCTGCAGGAAGACAAGGAAGCCGTATTCGACCAAGTGGACACGCTTGAAGTGCTGCTGCCGGCATTCACCGGCATGGTCGCCACCATGGTCTTCGACAAGGAACGCCTCGAAGCCGAAGCCCCGACCGGTTTCGCCCTCGCCACCGACATCGCCGAATGGCTCGTCAAGAACGGGGTGCCGTTCCGCCACGCGCACGAGCTCTCTGGTGCCTGCGTCAAGCTCGCCGAAGGCCGCGGCCAGGAACTGTGGGATCTGACCGACAATGACTTCATCGAGACCTTCGCCGCGTTCCTGCCGGCCGACAAGGCTCCGGGAGTACGCGAAGTGCTCTCCAGCCACGGTTCGGTCGACTCCCGCAACGGCAAGGGCGGCACCGCTTACGGTCGCGTGCGCGAGCAGATCGCCGACGCCAAGGCCGAGGTCGAAGAACTCAAGCTCTTCCCCGCATCCACGTCGGATGGCTCCGCCTACAAAGCCCCCGGCACGTTCTAGTCCCAATGAAGCTCCCTCTGATGAGGGAGCTCTATTTTGTTGTTGTCACTGCAACGGCATACACTGAGAAACCGTAACGAACGGGAGCCGTGAGGCTGAGAGGAAGTCGCCAGACTTCGACCGGGGAACTTGACGCGGGTCATGCCGCCGTAAGGAATCGTTGTCGCAGATTTGCCGGGTTCTCCGATACAGCTTTCATTCCGTTTGCATAATTCAGCCGTGAGACGGTCGTGATGGAGCCAATACATCACAGCGGTCGAACGGTCGCATGATTGGGTTCATGAATGGGCGCACCACTTAAGGTACGGTTCGTTTCGTGCACCCTTTTTTACTATCTGAAAGGATATTATGCAGGTCAACGGAGAGCAGGTCACGCTCGAGACGCCGGTCAGCGTCGCCGATTATCTCGAAGCGCACGGATTCCGCGCCGAGCGTGTGGCCATCGAACTCAATGGTGAGATTATCCCGCGCGATAAGCGTGCCGACGCCATGCTCGACGACCAGTGCGTCATGGAAATTGTGCAGTTTGTACAGGGTGGATGAAAGGAAAAGCTATGAGCAATATTAATCCGGTTACTGAAGCATCTGTTGAGGCGACTCCGCTGCCGCCGCAGCCCGCCGT
>URTD01000038.1 GCA_900550735.1 uncultured Collinsella sp. | reverse complement strand
GATGTCGGTCGGGATCTTGTCCATCTTCTTGAGCGCTTCCTGCTTGTCGGCGGGCAGCTCAAAGTCCTTGCCCTGGACGGTGGCGACGTACTTGTCGCCCTTCTTGGACAGGGTGGCGTCGAAGAAGTTCATCTGCGGCACGCCGATGAAACCGGCGACGAAGATGTTCGCGGGATGGTTGAAGACCTCCTGCGGCGTGGCGATCTGCTGGACGACGCCGTCCTTCATGACCACGATACGGTCGCCAAGGGTCATGGCCTCGGTCTGGTCGTGAGTAACATAAATGAACGTGCCCTTGATCTCGTGGCGCAGCTTAATGAGCTCGGCACGCATCTGGTTACGAAGCTTGGCGTCCAGGTTGGACAGCGGCTCGTCCATCAGGAAAACCTTGGGGTCACGCACGATGGCGCGGCCGATAGCGACACGCTGGCGCTGGCCGCCGGAGAGCGCCTTGGGCTTACGGTCGAGGTACTCGGTAATGCCCAGAATCTCGGCAGCAGAGCGAACCTTGCGGTCGATCTCGTCCTTGGGAACCTTCTTGAGCTCGAGCGTAAATGCCATGTTCTCGTACACCGTCATGTTGGGGTACAGAGCGTAGCTCTGGAACACCATGGCGATGTCGCGGTCCTTGGGCGCCACGTCGTTGACACGCTTGCCATCGATGAGCACATCGCCCGAGGTAATGTCCTCCAGGCCGGCGACCATGCGCATCGTCGTGGACTTACCGCAGCCAGAGGGGCCAACGAGGACGACGAACTCCTGGTCGTGAACGGTGAGGTTGAAGTCCTCTACAGCGAGCACACCGTCCTCGGTAACCTTGAGGTTGTGCTTCTTCTCCTCGGTCTTCTTCTTTTTGCCAAAGAAGCCCTTCTTTTTTGACTCGTTGTTGGGATACACCTTCTGAACATGTTTGAGAACAATCTCGGCCATGTCTTTACCTTTCGATACGCGGCGCCGCGCTGAGGGACGCCGCCAAAACTTGCAAAACAGTTACGGCATCAGCCCTTGACGGCACCTGCCACCACACCGTCGATGATGTACTTCTGGCAGAGGATGTACATGATGACGATGGGGATAACGACCATCATGATGCAGGCCATCATGGGGCCGAGCTCGACGTGGCCGTAGCCGCCGCGGAAGTACTGGATCAAGATAGGAATGGTCTTGTACTTGGTGGAGTCGAGCGTAAGGTAGGGCAGCAGGTAGTCGTTCCAGACCCACATGGTCTCGAGAATGCCGACCGAAAGATAGGTGGGCTTCATGATGGGAAGGACAATCTTAAAGAACACCTGGACCGGGTTGCAGCCGTCGATCATGGCCGCCTCCTCGATCTCGAGCGGGATGTTCTTTACAAAGCCGGCGAACATAAAGACCGCCAGGCCCGCGCCAAAGCCCAGATAGATAAAGCAGATGTTGAACGGCGTGTTAAAGCCGATGCGGTCCGCCAAATTGGACAGCGTGAACATGAGCATCTGGAACGGCACGACCATCGAGAACACGAACAGGTAATAGAAGAAGTTCGAGATCTTGTTGTTGACACGAACCACGTACCAAGCGCACATGGAGCAGCACACCAAGATCAGCACGACCGACGTGACCGTGATGATGAGCGAGTACATAAATGCCGAGGCAAAGCCCTGCTCGTTAAGGGCGTGCATGTAGTTTGCGAGGCCGTTGAACGTCTCGGGCGTGAGCAGATCGAATGCCGTGGTGGTGCTGATTGCGGTCGCTTTCTTAAAAGAATTAAGCGCAATCATGAACACGGGGTAGATCCACGCGAGCGACAGGATCGTAAAGAAAATCGAGAGCGCGCGGTTGATAACCTTATCGCGTTTCATTACTGCTGCACCTCCTTGGACCTCGTGGCCTTAAGCTGGATCATGGAGATGGCCACGACCAGGATGCAGAAGATAACCGCCTTGGCCTGACCAATGCCCTGCCATGCGATACCGGCACGCGAATAGAACGTGTTGTAGATGTTCAGGGCGAGCATCTCGGTGGAGTGCGCGGGGGCGCCGCCGGTAAGGGCGAGGTTCTGGTCGAACAGCTTAAAGCCGTTGGTGATGGACAGGAACAGGCAGATGGTGATGGTCGGCATCAGGTTAGGGATCTTAACCTTCCAAAACGTCTGCCATGCCGTAGCGCCGTCGACCTTGGCGGCCTCGATGTAGTCGGACGGAATGGACTGCAGACCAGCGATGTAGATGATCATCATGTAGCCGACCTGCTGCCACAGGGTCAGGATGATAAGGCCCCAGAAGCCAGCAGCAGAGTTAAGAGCGATGAGCTGGGCGCCCACGTTGGAGAGCAGGCAGTTGATCAGAATCTGCCAAATGTAGCCCAGCACGATGCCGCCGATCAGGTTAGGCATAAAGAAGATCGTACGGAAGATGTTGGTGCCTTTGAGCGCCTTGCGGGTGAGCGCCTGCGCAATGGCCAGGGCGATCACGTTGATGAGCACCGTCGACAGGAAGGCAAACGCCACGGTAAAGAAGAACGACGTGGAGAACTGCGGATCGGACAGCGCGCGCACGTAGTTCTCGATACCGACAAAGTGCGCGTTACTAATGATAATAAACTGGCAGAACGAGAGATAGAAGCCCTGGATAAAAGGGATCACGAACCCGATCATAAACGCCAGGCACGTGGGCAGCATAAAGAGCGGCCACCAGCGCTTGAGTGCTTTGCCCATAAAAGGGTCCTTTCAATATGCAGGGGGCGGGCAAACCAACGTCTGCCCGCCCCCTGTCGCTAATCAGATAGCTTGGGCAGCAACTGCTTACTCGGAAGCGGCCTTCTCGGTCTTCCAGCCATCGACGAAGGCGTTCTTGACGCCGTCCCACTTGCTGTTATCGGCAGCGTAGGCAATCAGAGCCTGCTTGAGGTTCTTCTTCCACTCCTCGGAGGGAATGTAGACGAAGTCCCAAGCGACGGTCTTCTTGCCGTCCTTGGCCATGGCAACGGCCTGCTGCGAGAAGACGTTGGTGGTCTCCTTGGCGCTCTTGAACGGAGCGGTCAGACCCATCTTGTCGGCGATGATGCTGGTCGGGGTGTCAGCGGTGACGCACCAATACATGAAGTCCTCGGTGGCCTTCTGGGCATCCTCGGAAGCCTGGGAACTGACGCACCAGTAGTTCTCGCCGCCGGAGCACAGGCCCTGGTTCTCCTCGCCGTCAACACCGATGTAGATCGGCATCATGCCAATCTGATCGTCGGTCATGCCGGCCTTGACGAGGTCAGAGTAGGCCCAAGAGCCGTTCTGGTAGAAGACGGCCTTGCCGGTTGCGAACTCGTTGGTGGCGTCGTCGCCGGTCTTGGAAGCAAGCTGCGAAGGATCGCAGGTGGAGTCGGTGATGTACAGGTCGAAGATCTGCTTGTAGTTGTCGAGGAACTCACCCTTGATCTCGTCGTCCTCCTGGTTGTGCTCCTTCTCAAACTCGTAGTAGAGCGGCATGTTGGCAAGGTGGGTGGTGTAGCGCCAGCTGGAGGAGTCGTCCATGCCGGCGGAAGTGAAGGCACCCTCGACACCAAGCTCGTCCTTGCGGGCCTGGATGTCATCGGCACAAGCCTTCAGCTTGTCGAAGGAGTTGATGTCCTCGGCCTTGTAGCCAGCCTTCTCGAGCAGCTGCTTGTTGTAGATGATGCCGAAGCTCTCCTGGACCCAGTCGATGCACACATCCTTGCCGTCGGACTGCAGAGCCAGGGAGTCGTCAATGAG
This sequence comes from uncultured Collinsella sp., assembly GCA_900550735.1. Taxonomy (GTDB): domain Bacteria; phylum Actinomycetota; class Coriobacteriia; order Coriobacteriales; family Coriobacteriaceae; genus Collinsella. Next base: position 9,041 of record URTD01000038.1, on the reverse strand, counting down.
CTCACCGCGGAGCTTGGTATCGGACAGGTCGGCGCAGTAATCCTTCCAGTTCTTAAGACCGGTGGGGCCGTTGACCTGGAACAGGGTCGGAGCGGAGCTCTTGGACATCTCGGACTTAAGCTTCTCCTCGTAGGTGTTGGAAGCGGCGGTCACGATCTTGACCTCGACGCCCTTCTCCTTCTTATAGGCCTTGGCGATCTCCTTCCACTCCTTGTCGACCTCGGGCTTGAATTGGAGGAAGTAGACCTCGGCAGCGTCACCAGAAGCAGAGGAGCCGGAGCCGGCAGAACCACCGCAACCCACGAGGCCCAGACCAAGAACTGCAGCCGCGGAACCAGCAAAGCCCAGGAACTGCCTTCTGCTCATTTCGTTCTTCATTACAATCCACCCTTTCACACCGTGGCGGCACCCTTTGCCGCCGCCTTCGGAGATTGGCTCGGGGACTTTGCCCCTTTTGCTGATTTGAACGATACGCTATTTGGCTAGTTGTTTGAACAAGTATTACTAGAGCGGTAGAAAAACTTCGGTGAACGGTAATTTCAACTTGATACTTGACAAGTTTTGTATAAACAATTATTTGTTATCTAATGCAGAGAAAACGCCCGGTCAAGCCGATGTACCGTCGGTTTGACCGGGCGTTTTCTCTTTGAGGCCATGAGTCTCGTCAGGCTGCGAGCTAGCCGGCTATCGCTTGGAATTGACGCGGTAATGGAAGATCTCGGGGTGTGTGCGAGTGTGCGTCACCTCAAACAAGATGCCATCCGAGGTGTACGACTGACTCTCCATGACGGCAACGCAGTTGTATTTGCCGAGGTCAAGATAGCTGCAGTCCTCATCGTTGGCGAGCTCGACACTCACCGTACGACGGCTCGCCATCACTTTGACACCGCGCTTGTGCTCCAGATAGCCGTAAATAGAATCTGCCGCGATCTCGGGAGTCAGGCCCTTGGCGATCGACGCCAAAAAATAGCCATGGTCCACTTGGCGCGCGTTGCCGTTGAGGCTTCGGACACGCACTACGCGAATCAACTCCTCGCCCACCTTAAAGCCCAGGTGACGAGAGAGTTGCTCGGTGCAAACCAGATGTTCGAAAGACTTAACGTCCGTCGATGCAACGGCATTGTTGCGCTTTGCAAACTCGCCAAACGACTCAACCTCTTCGAGTGCGCCCAACATGTCGGTTTCGCCCTTAAGCCAAATAACGCGCACGCCCTTGCCGTGTATGGGCTGCACAAACATCCCGTCGGCCAGCATACCCAAGGCGCGACGGACGGTATTGCGAGTACATCCGAACTCCGCGGTCAGCTCGGCTTCGGTTGGCAGCATCTCCTGAAACGCATAGGTCCCATTAATGATGCGCGAGCGTATTTCTCGGTAGATTCCTTCGTATATCGCTTTTGGCATTGTTTCACCTCTACATTATTTATTTCCGGCTAGGCACGATAGCATTTCTTAAAGTTGTTTAAACCGAATATCGGTAAAGCGACAGGATTTAACCGTTGACGGTTTCTGTCGTGCCCAAATCGGTTTCGCTCAAAACTGCCAGCACGACAATCGTCTGGTCCTCTACAATGAATCCATTGTTTAAACGTTTCCCCACGCGCAACGCGCCTCGATATTCGGAAGGCAGAACATGCTGCAAAAAATCCAACGCTTTGGCGGGGCAATGTTCGCTCCCGCCATGCTGTTTTCTATATCGGGCCTCATGGTCGGCGTCTCCGCTCTCGCAACGACTGCGGACATCGTCGGCGATCTAGCCGTATACGGAACCCCTTGGTACGTTTTTTGGGCCATCATCCAGCGCGGCTCATGGACGGTCTTTAAACGCCTCCCGCTCCTTTTTGCCGTAGCGCTGCCCATCGGTCTTGCCCAAAAGCAACCGGCACGCTGCTGCCTCGAGGCACTCGTGGCCTATTTTGCCTATTGCTTCTTTTTGAGCGAGATCATTAAGCTGAGCGGAGACAACCTTGGGCTTAAGTACCCGTCATCTTTGACCCCCGCCAACGGTATCACCGTCATCGACGGCATCAAGACGCTCGACACCGGCATTATCGGCCCGCTGGTGGTATCGGCAACCGTCGTCGCCATCCATGACCGCTTCTACGATGCCAAGGTTCCCGATTGGCTCGGCACCTTCTCGGGCTCCTCGCTGGTCTACCTCATCAGCTTTTTTGCCGTGTTTGCCCTTGCCGCTATCTCGGCCGCCATCGTGCCCTCCGTATACGCAATGACCGAAACGCTGCGCCATGCACTTACGAGCGTCGGCCCCTTTGGCGTGGGCATCTTTGTGTTTTTGGAGCGAGCGCTCGAGCCCATGGGGCTGCACCACCTGCTCTACATGCCGATCTACTACGACAACTTGGTCATTAACGACGGCATCTACGCCACGTGGAGCAGCTTGCTCCCCATCCTCTCCCATAGCACGCGCCCCCTTAATGAACTTGCGCCGTGGGCCGGTTTTACCGCCACCGGCTGGGTCAAGCTCTTTGGCCTTCCCGCCATCGCAGCCGCGTTCTACTCCACCGCAAAACCAGAGCGCCGCGCCGGCCTCAGGGTCATCCTTGTTCCCGCCATCATCGCCTCGGTGGTTTGCGGCGTTACCGAGCCACTCGAGTTTCTCTTTATGTTCACCCACCCCGGGCTCTTTTTTCTCTATGCCGTCTTATCGTCTTGCCTTGCCACAACCATGAATCTCTTTGGCATCGTCGGCATCTTCTCGGGCGGCCTCATGGAGATGGCAGCCTTCAACTTTATTCCGCTCATGCGCACGCATGCCGGTGCCTATCTTTTGGCGCTCGGTATCGGCCTTGCCTTTAGCCTCATCTTTTTTGTTAGTTTTCGAGCACTCATCTTGATCTATGACCTTAAGACGCCGGGCCGCGAGGATCATGTCGCCAATCGCGCGGCAATCGATCGTTTAACGGAAAGCGGCTTTGCCAAAGAGCAATCTCCCAATGACGAGGTCAATAGTCGATCCGATCAAGATCATATCCTCGCTGAGCGGGTAATTCAGCTTTTAGGTGGTGTTGGCAATATTGTGGGCGCAACCAACTGTGCCACGCGCCTGCGCGTCGAGGTCGCAGACCCTTCCATCGTTGCAGATAACGCGTCGTTTGTCGCGGTGGGCGCCAAGGGCCTCATCATTACGGGCAAGACCGCCCAGGTGATCATCGGCATCTCCGTTCCCCGCGTTAAAGAGCATTTTGACCAGATCATGGGCCTCGAGCCGGGATTTGTGCCCACCACCTCGGCCTCCCCTGCCGCCAGCGCAGCCCATAAGCGCGGCGATATCTGCTTCTTCGATATCGACGGAACGCTCGCCTGGCAAGACCCCAGGCTCGCCCAAGACCTTCCCGAAGACGAGCGGGACCTCTCCCCCTATCCCAACGAGGCGGTCTCGCAGGCCATCCGCGATTTCGTTGCAAATGGCAACATGGCCTTTATCTGCACAGGACGCACCCTCAGCTGCATCCACCCCAAACTTCTTGAGCTGCCCTGGACCGGCATCGTCTGTCTTGCGGGCGGTTACGCCGAGATCAACGGACACGCAATTCGCGATCTGTCGATGACGCCCGGCATGCTGCAGCGCCTTGCCCCCTATCTTGAGCAGTCGGGCGAGGTCATCCGCTTTGAGGGCCTCAACGGCGTCGTGCGCATGAGTGCCGATGCCCCCGATGCCCCCGGATACGCGCGCACCTTGGGCGACGCAGTCACGCAGCTGCAACATTACAGTGCCTACAAGATCTTGATGTCTACATCGCTCGCCAACCACATCGCTCAAGATAAGGCACTTGAGCCGCTGCTGTGCTTTAACGAGCTCGAACTCGAGGTAACCGAAATCTCGCCCCGCGAATGCACGAAGCGCGGGGGCATCCAGTCTGTACTCGACGCCCTCGATCCCCACCACGGAACCGTATACGGCATCGGCGACGCCAGCAATGACGTCTCGCTGATGAACGCCGTCGATGTCGGTATCGCCATGGGCAATGCGCCGGACTATCTCAAAAAGCGCGCCGACTACATCACCGACTCGGTCGACAAAGATGGCGTCGTCAAGGCGCTCGAGCACTTTAGGCTTATATAAGCAGCCGGCACGCGCACGCGTCCCGTTTCCCCAAATCGCCAAAACAGACGCGCCGGCAACTCCAATGTGGCAATATGGTATCTGCACACCGCAACGATGCAACCTAAGAAAGAATGCGAGAACCCGTGTCCAGTCCGTTTACCAGCTTTTTAGCCCAGCACTTTGACCAGATCAACGACTATCTGGCCACGTTCTTTGACGGACAGGCGACCTCTGCCGATATCGAGCGCTACCTGTACGCGCCGCTCTCGGCTTTTACGGCCAACGCCGGCAAGCGCCACCGCCCGCTTATCTGCATGCTCGCCGCAACCGCAGTGGGCGGTAACTTTGAGAGCGCCCGCAGCGCCGCGGCAGCTATCGAGCATTTCCAGTCGGGCGCGCTGATTCACGACGACATCGCCGACAACGGACAGCTTCGTCGAGGCAAGCCCTGCATGCACCTTACCGAGGGCACGGGCCTTGCCATCAATTGTGGCGATCTGGCGCTCACCATGGTCACCAAGACGGTTCTCGACGACCCCACGCTGGAGGCCGACGTGAAACTCCGTGTGCTCCACGAGCTCACCGAGATGATCGTTCGCACCATCGAGGGCCAGGCGCTCGACTTGGGCTGGGTCCGCGATGGACGCTTTGACATCTCGGTCGACGATTATCTGGACATGGCAACACACAAGACCGCTTTTTACAGCGGAGCCACGCCACTTGCTGCCGGAGCCATTATCGGCGGCGGCAGCGATGGGCAAATCGAAGCGCTGCGCGCCTTTGGTCTGCACACGGGCCTTGCCTTTCAGATTCAGGACGATCTGCTCAACTTGATCGGCACCAAAGAGGCCGCCAACAAGGACTTCCGCACCGATATCACCGAGGGCAAGCGCACGCTTGTCGCCGTACACGCCCTGTCAGACGAGCGTTATCACGACGAGGTCGAGGCGATTCTTTCCTCGGGCACCGATGATCCCGCGCAGCTCGCACGCGCCGTGGAGATCTTCCAGGAGACCGGCTCTATCGATTACGCCCACACTTACGCGCTCGACCTGACCGCTAAGGCCAAAGCGGCCATCGAGAACGTTGAGCTTGATCCGCACGCACGCGAGCTGTTCCTCTCCATGGCAGATTTCTTTGTGGAGCGCCTTAACTAACGGGGGTTATAAAACCTGTCAGCAGCGTATTTAGGCACAACTTGCTACACTGTTGAGTGCATGTTTATGCATCCCTTTGCGTTGTCTATCCGACAGACGCTCAAATAGTACGAATGGTACGCCGAAAGGGGTTCGTTCATGGAACCTATTACAACGGGCATGCAAGGAGCAGCCGTCGAGGACGTGCAGTCTCGTCTCCTGCAGCTCGGCTACACGATTGATGCCGCCGAAGTCACCGACAAGTACTTTGGAGCCACCACTGAGCAGGCCGTCAGCACCTTCAGGCTCGACAGCGGCCTTGCTGCCGGTCATGCCGTCGATATCCCCTGTTGGAGCGCCCTTGTAGACGCTTCGTATAAGCTGGGCGACCGCACCCTCTATCTGCGCATGCCCAATTTCCATGGCGCCGATGTGCAGGCCCTGCAGCGCGCTCTCAACGTTTTGGGCTTCGCCTGTGGCGAAGACGACGGCTACTTTGGTCCGCATACCGAGGCCGCCCTGCAGCAGTTCCAGGAAAATGTCGGCCTGTTTGCCGACGGCATGGCCTTCCAGGACACCTACGCCTACATCAACCGCCTGCACCATGTGTGGGAGGGCAAGCCCTCGGTCACCGAAGCCGAGTCCCGCATCGGTTTTGCTCGCGCCGCCAACGTGCTCGAGCGCTTCCAGATTGCCGTTATCGGCGAGGACCCCATCGCACGCAGTGTTGCGTCGCGCATGTGGAATATCGCCACGGCAACGACCGACAACAGCGGCATGATGCTCTGCGACTCCGAGGTCCCAACCGACGTTGACCTGGTGCTCGAGATTGCAAGCGACGAGCTGCCCGCCGACGCCGCACCGCGCGCCACGATTGCCCTCGCCGAGTGCCACAACCTGGCCCAGCGCATCCGCACTGCCAATGTCGCCGCGCAGCAGAAGCCGGCTCGCATTCGCATTGAGCTCACGGGCATGACGCGCTACAACGGCACCTTCACGGCCAGCGACGCTCAGACACTCGCCGTACGCCTGCTCGATGGCGTTTGCGATGCCCTCGCAGATTAGGTAAACTAGACGAGTTGCTTTTGGGCAACACCACACATTGGGACGTAGTTCAACGGCAGAACTCCGGTTTTTGGTGCCGGCTGTTGGGGGTTCGAAGCCGAGGAAACGCGAAGGCGCCCCAAGCCCATTAGGACCAAGAGCGCCTAACATCAAGAAAATATCAGCCCCGTTCCGAAAAGCGAGCCGCATGCAACAACCAGGTAACCACAGGCCCCGGGAGAGCGGGGACACCGGCTTAGGTTTATCGCGAGTTCCGCACGAACAGGAGGCCACTTAACCTCGATGTTTTGGACGTGACAGCGAGAGGGGCCCTGGTATGGCAAGGTGACGTGAAACAAGGCGGCGCTGACCTTCTGGTCGCGCCGCCGAAGTTGAACGTCAGATTGCCGTGCCAGGGCCCCTCGCAGCGTCAAGAAGACCGCCGTTCGGTAGAACGGCGGAGCTAATTGTTCAGCATGCGGTCGAAGCTTCCCGAGTCGCCATCCCGATAGTCTGCGGTCATCAGAATCTCCTGCGGAATGCGCCCGCCCTCGCGCAGCACGTTGCGGAACTGCACGCGCGTGACCATGGGCAGATCCTTGATCGTCGCTGCCAGGTTCTGCGGCACGCCCTGGTTGGCAGCCGCAGGCTCGCACTCTCCGCCGGCCTTCACGCGACGCTTATGCTCGGCGAGCATAGCGCGATACATGCCAGCATGCAGGCGAATCTCAACCACATTGGCATTGCGAGCCTGCTCGACGATGCGCGCACCCTCGCGGTCGATGTCGCCCACGTAGTAGACGTAGTTAAAGCGATAGCCAATCTCGGCCAGATAATCGTCCAGGGCATGCGAGACGCTCGCCTTGCATCCGCCGCCAAAAATCACGCCGCCCACCTTGATGCCAAAGAGCTTGGCGTGTTTGCGGCCACGCAGCAGCTTGACGATCTCGTCGTAGGTGTCCAGGTTCTCGACCATAATGAACGGCTTGTCGGCTCCCAGCGTAAAGAAACCCGTAAAGTGCACGGGGCGATTGGGGGCGACCTTAATCGCCTGCATACTGATGCCTTTTTCGGTCATACGCCGAATCAGGCGCTCGCCGTGCTTGCCGTCAAAGGCCTTCTCATCGTTAAAAATCTGGTAGGCGCGCTGGCGACGCGAAGCGACCGGCGTGTCGGCACCGCGATTCTGCTCAATCCAAGCCTGGATGATCGCAATCTCCTCGGCAATCTTGCGGTTGGACATCTCGTTGTGCTGAGTGCGCTGCGGAGCCTTTTTGCCGTCCTTACCCTCAACCTTTACGATCTGTGTCTGCTGCTCCTTGATCTTAGAGAGCGCCGTAGGCGTAGGGACAACTTTGAGCAGCTGCCTGCCTAAAACGCGGGCAAGGGCAAACGCCGAGACCTCGCCGTGGACTGCCGACTTGGGCTGCTGGGCAGCAGTATCCGCTGCGGTAGACTCCGGCTTCTTCTGAGACTTGCGCTTAGAATCGCCTTGGGAATTGCGCTCGTGCTTCGGCATAGACGCCTGCTTCTGCGGACGAACGGACTTGCTCTCCTTCGCCGGCTGGCGCTTAGGCTGCCCCGAAGAAACCTCGGCCTTCGCATCCTCGTTCTGCGGCGTGGTCTTCTCGGTTGCAGTCTCGGCATGGGAACTGCGGCCCCCACGATGGCGACGGCAGCGAGGCTTGCTCGACGCGCCCTGCTCCGTCCGCTCATCAGTAGGCTGCTGGCCCTTGGCCTCGGCATCAACCTCAAGCTGCGGCTCAACAGGCTTCTGTTCGCGAGCCGCCGGCTCAACGGCCTTCTCGTCCTGGGTGGTCGAAACCGACTCGCCCTTCTCCTGACGCCTCACGGGATACGCGCGTCCCGCAAAACCGCGGCCGGGACGACACGAACTCGGAGCCTTCTTGGCAGACACCTCAACATCGTCTGCAACCTCAGAAGACTCTTCGACCTCACGCACGGCATCCTGCTGTGCAGCCTTAAAGTGAGCACCGCGACGGCGCTTGGGCTCTTGGGCCTCCACGGGCTTTTGCTCCCTCGCGAGCTTCTGCGACTCGGCAGCAACCTCGGTCTCAACAGCCTCAGCATCCGTCTCACCCTTTTGAGCAACGGCGCGACGGAAGCGCTCCTGCTGGGCGCGGCGCTGCGCATCGCGCTTGCCGCCCCCGCCAAAACCGCCGCGTCCTGCCTTGGCCGTAAAGGCACGCACGACGTTCTCATCGAGCAACTCATCGGTATCGACATGCTCACGCGGAGCAGCTTCTTCCACAGCAGGCACGTCAGCGAAATCCTCGACGACAAAATCCTCGGCAGCCTCGGCAAGCTGCTCCTGGACATCACTTATCTCGGCATGAATGGTATAGAACGCCGGGCGCCCGTTAATGCCGCTACCCTCGATCTTGGTCACGATCTTTGCCGCGATAAGCTCATCGCGCATCGCCTTTGTGTCGCATTCCTTATCGACGGAGCGGAAAATTTGCGCCAGCGCGCTCGATTTGATCTTGAGCGCCTTGCGGCAAAGCAGGTCGTAGGCAACCAGCTTGGCACGCTCAGCAGAAAGCGATGTCTGGCTGCTCAGACGCTCAGCCAGGGCATCGACATTATTTTGGTTATCGGAATATACCGTCTTGGCCACGGGGCCCCTTTCATATGCACACATATACGTCTATATGGTACAACGCGCGCCCTTATCCACGCAAAACATCTGCGAGAGCACTCGAGCGTCACCCGCTTTTGCATCAGAACCACCCTTAAAAAGGGTGGTTTGCTCTTAGGGTATAACCCACGGGCCC
>URTD01000037.1 GCA_900550735.1 uncultured Collinsella sp. | reverse complement strand
CCCCAGCCATAAAGAGCAGGCCGGCGAGAATCTGACGCACGCTCATAAGCCACAGCGTATCGACATGGTAGGTATCGAACAAAAAACTCGCGCTGGTGCCCGAGAAGCCCCAAAACGAACCGCCCACCAGCGTAGCCAAGACGCCCGTGATCATCTTGCGCGTCGAAGCGCTGTTCAGGCGGTCGCGCCATGCGCGACGGGTGTTGCGGCTGAGCTCGTCGGTGCCCTCGGGCACATCAATGTTCGATATATCGGTCATCGGCACCGAAGCCCCTGCGCCTTCGACCTGCTCGACACACTCTTTGCTCATTCCACTCCCCCGAAACAGCCTGGAAACAATTCGGCTTACCTTACCACGGCGAAGTCACCAGCTGGAGGCTTGTCCGTTTATCGGTAGGACAATTCCGCAGGCGTCTTTCCATAGCTCGATACCGCAATGGCCTTGCATTATGCGACAGCCAAATCGCGGCAGCAGGCTCTTTTGAAATGGATGCGACAAAGCCCCCGAATTCCACAATGTAAGCGATTTTTAAAAATGTTCTTGCCACCGAGTTCAGGCTCCGTTATATTATCCCTTGCGCGCTTGCGCACCCTTGATCGGGCGTTTAGCTCAGGGGGAGAGCGCTTCCCTGACACGGAAGAGGTCAGAAGTTCAAATCTTCTAACGCCCACCAAATGTTCGCAGCTCAGAGACTATGTCTCTGGGCTGTTTTGTTTTATGCCGCCAAATCCGCTGGCTGCTCCAACCGCCCAAGCAACCACCCTGCCCATACACAAAACCGCGTCAGCGACCCAAGTGCCTCTCCCGGCTGACTCCGCAGTCAATCAAAACCGCCCCAATAGTCACCGAGGCCGAGACCAACACGTCTCGAACCCATCCGAGCCGCAACTTCTCAGCAAAACGCCGCGATGTCTGCGCCCTGCGGTATCCTTGAGCCACTTGCACCTGCAGCACCAAGGAGCCGCCATGCGCACCGAGCTCGATGTCCCCTTTTCGCACAAAGAAGAAGCCAAGGCGCTGGGCGCCAAATGGGACCGGACCAAGAAGATCTGGTATGTACCCAGCGGCGTCAACCCCGAGCCCTTTGCCGAGTGGCTGCCCGGTGTTGACCGATCCGACCCCTCAGCGCCGTATATATATCTAGTACTGGGCAAGCGCGAGTGCTGGAAGTGTCACAAAGAGACCTCGGTCGCGGCCTTCGGCATTCCCTATCGAACCGATAACGACGAGAGCATCGCCATCGCGCACGCGCCCAACGAAGCCGGGTACATTGCCATCGACACGGCCAACGCCAACGCACTCGCCATCGTGCCCGCTCTTGGCTGCGTACCGGGCGAGATCCGCGACTACCTTCATAAGCGCTGCGGCTACAAGCCCGTAGGCGCGCGAGCCTCCAAAGCCCCGTCGCTCGGCAACACGTGCACCAGTTGCGACGCGCTGCAAGGCAGCCGCTATCTGTTCGAGGAGCCCTCGTCCCCGTTTGCCCTCACTGCCATCAACAAGCTGCCGGCACTGGAGTTTATACGCGTCGAAGTTGCCGGCGTCTTTGGCGTCCCGGCCACGCGTACCGACTTTGACCAGGCGCTCTTTACCTGGGCACGCGACCATCACGCCGAGTTCCACAAGCAACTCGGTGAGGGGATTTATTTGTAGAGATGACATCGAGGCATTGAGGAGCAGGAGCTCGATCGTTAAACAATCCCAAAACGCTACAGCCCCAGAATGTGCTCCAGGTAGCCCTTGTTGAACCAGAACGATTGCTTCGTCATCCAGCGCCCGTCGGGCAGTTCGTAAGCATTCCTTGCGATGTCACCGATCTCTGTTCCATCGGCAAACCTGTAAGCCGCTTTTGACGTATGCGGGCGAACGTGAACAATTGGGTTGTCCGCCATACCGGGCAGATTGTTAGTCACTTTGAGCTTTCCGCTCGCATCCCGATACGGATTGAGCTCAACGCCCTCACGTATCACCTTTCGCGTCTCATCCCAACAAGCTTTCGCAGGACCTTCGATTTCGTTTTCTCCCATCGCCCAGAACAAACAACGGTCGAGACGCAGCACGCCATCGTGGTCCTCACGGAACACAACGAAGAAAAAGCGATTGGTCTCAAGGCACGCATGAAGAGGCGACGTCTCCCAGTCTTCTTCAATCAAACGCTTGAACTCAAACGGTGGGAACGACATAGCCTGTTCGATGTGCCCCCTGTTGTTAACTCGAACGGTTCGGACGGAAATGCCTGCCTTGACGAATTCCTCGGCAGCATTGTTTTTGATTCCGAGCATACGATAGACGAGCGTTGTCCACTGCGCTTTATTGCCCGTGTACTCCAACCCGTATTGCTCCGCAATCTGGTGATCAGTTTCGCCATAGTGTTGCTCGATAAGTCCAGTTACGTAACTTTCGAAATCAATGGACTCGTCGTCGCCTCGAACGATGCTCTCGCCGATACGCGGGGCGCCGAGAACATAGGCGTGAAGCACATAGTCCATGTACGAGCGTTTGAGAGAAAAGGCGCGACGCTTCGCGCGACGGCGTTCGATCTCGCCCGTATCGGTATTGAAGTACTCGTAGTACTGGTCGACCCACATTGTCGCTTCGGTTGCGCCCTTTGTGCAGGCGCCCAAGTAGGTGGTCATGCCCTCCGACAGCTCGTCTGCGCGACCATCCTGAATGTACGAAATGATTTTCTCGTAGTCAGCGCGGATGATCTTCATATCCTCTTCGGGCAGACGAACCATGACCGCACGCTCAATGCGTTGATCGTATTTATCGATGGAACGATCGCGGCCGTAGTAAATCAACAGGATATTGCTGAGCTTGGTCTTGAGGTGCGAATTGTCATAGTCGAGCGAAACGGGACGGTCGTAAGGAATCATGGTCAGGACAAGACGTTCACCGGCAGATTTACGACCGTCTTTAAGTACGTCAAAACACGTTGCCTTGAGCTCGACACCCGCCTCGGGAAAGTCCGGCCGGTCGTCGCTGTTGGCCTTGTAGCCAAAGTAACGCTCCTCGATCAGGGTCCCCATACCGCCCTTGTACTTTTTGGAGCCAAAGTCCTTGGGCGCGCTCTCCCCCTCCGGCGCAATGCCAAGCTCAAGAATATCGCGAAACGTCATCCCGTCGAGATTGGCAGCATACCGCTCGATGCTTGAGGGGTCAGAAAAATCAGTATCGTCAAGCATACGCTTGAAATCGAGGTGCTTCTTGGACATGGGTACCTCCGAAACTCGCAATCAGTTTTCCATGGTAGTCCATTACACAAACTTGCACACCAATGATGAGCATTCTCAGAGTGATAAAATCAAGGGTTGATCTTTTTTCCCAGATCGGTTATCGTTGTTGAGTTTATAAACGTTCGTTATATCGATTGGAATAACATGTCAGAGGTCAAAATTGCCGAGCTTTTTGCTGGCGTCGGCGGATTTCGTCTGGGCCTCGAAGGCTATGCCGACCCTCGTTATCCCAATTTCTATATGAAACCAGCCGGCCCCTTCCGCACCATTTGGGCCAACCAGTGGGAACCGCCCGGAACCAAGGCGCGTCAGTTTGCGGCACGTTGTTACATGGACCGCTTTGGCGAAGATTCCGTTGTCAACGAAGATATCAATAAGGTCCTGGAGCAGGCTGAAGCCGGCGAAATTAAAATCCCCGACGTGCAAATGGTCGTTGGTGGCTTCCCTTGCCAGGACTACTCTGTCGCGCGTCCCCTCAATCAGGCACACGGCATCGAGGGCAAGAAGGGTGTCCTCTGGTGGGACATCTATCATTTCCTCGAAATGAAAAAGCCCAAGTTCGGTCTCTTTGAGAACGTTGACCGCTTGCTCAAGTCGCCCGCGTCTCAACGCGGTCGCGACTTCGCCATCATCCTAAGCTGTCTTGCCGACCTCGACTACACGGTCGAATGGCGCGTGGTCAACTCTGCCGAATACGGTTTCCCCCAGCGTCGCAAACGTGTTTATATCTTCTGCGAAAAGGGCGCTGGCAAGGTTGATCTCGTTGATCGCATGCACAACGGCGTCATGGCTAAAGCCTTCCCCGCCATCTATCCCGACGAGATGTCCGAGCTTGACGTTTTACCCGACCCCTACGAGAACTCAACTCGTTTTGGCGTCGGCCAAAAGACCTCTCAATTCAAGAATGCTGGCGTCATGCAGGGCTGTCATGTTCTGACCTGCGACTTTGCCGAGGACTATCACAGTGAGCGTCACGTGCTTGGCGACGTGCTTGTCGACGAGGCTGATGTCCCGGAGCAGTTTTACATCTCCGACGAAAAGCTTCCCGACTGGCGCTACCTTAAGGGCAGCAAGCGCGAAGAGCGCACTAACAAAAAGACAGGCTTTACGTACACGTATTCCGAGGGAGCCATGAGCTTCCCGGATGCCACCGACAAGCCGAGCCGCACCATCCTCACAGGAGAAGGCGGCACAGGAGCGAGCCGCTTCAAGCACGTCATCGAATGTCCCGATGGCCGTTTCCGCCGTCTCGTTCCCGACGAGCTCGATCAGCTTCAGGGATTCCCGAAAGGCTGGACCGATACGGGCATGACTGACGGCCATCGAGCCTTCTGCATGGGCAACGCACTCGTCACCGGCGTGCCCCATCGCATTGGCGAAGCTATGGTCGAAGTGTACGGCCTCTAAGGCAAGCAATCCGGAGCCGGCAGTTCACGCTGTCGGCTCCGTTTTTCCACTCCACTCCCCTGTATACTGATGCAGCACGTGTTTCATCCGGGCTTGTTGGGCCGGATTGTTCATGGGAGGGTCTTGTGGCTGCTTCGAATCCGCCTAAGGGGAGCGTTTCTTCTTCGTCCATCAAGCCGGTTACGCGCAAGGCCGTGCGTTGCCAGCGCGAGGTCGCTTGGCTTGTCACGCAGGCGGCGGGCAGGCTTGTGGCGACCACTCAGGACGTCAATGCGCCTACGCCGAGCTTTGTGTTAGCGGCGGCGCTGGATTTTGCGCGCCAATTGGAGCTTGCCGCGCAGGATGCCAACGGCCACCTCGACTACCAGAACGTTATGGCGCCCGACCTGCAAACGTTCTGCCACATGGCCAAGTTGCCTGCCGCGCCCAATGCGCTTTCGGACGCAGGCTACATGTTTACGCTCTCGGGCGCGGACCTTATCCGCGACATCTATGCATACTGCAGCGAGCTCGCCGAGTGCCACGTCTTTGACGCGGCAGAAGTCAAACCGGGAAATGTCATCAAGCTGGTTCTTAGGCTGTTCTTGATAGACGGGTTCGGGGCCATGCCGGCGTAAGCCGAGTCTTTAGTATCACCGTCGACTGGGCAAAAACCGCTTTACCTTAATGGACGCCAATCGAGGGTCGATTATTGGGTCGCCTCGTCCACTAACGCATCTATCCCACGCGCTCCGACAGTCGATACTTGCGGTTGCGGCTCGTCGCCGGCGCCGTGGGCTCAAGCTCGCCTTGAGCAATGAGCGCGTTGACGCGCGACCTAACCTGGGAAATTGTGAGCCCTGTGCGCTCTGCCAGCTCGCGCGTCCCCAGCTCGCCGTAGTGTTTGAGTGCCGTCACAATTAAGCCCCCGCCATGATCGACCGGCTCGATCTTTGAACGGTAAAGTACGACCTTGAACCGATCGAATCCGGGGCAGAACAGGGGCTCGGCCAGACCATGCGCGCGCATAGCATCGATCATCATCGGGATGCCCGAGCCATTGCCCTCAGCCGGCGAACCTGCGCCATCCGGCAGCGGGACAATCGACATGAGCTTCACAAGCGTCGCGTTACGGCATCGGGAGCTGCCGTCAAACAAGTTCTCGCGAGTCTTTCCCCCGTAAAGGCCGCCAGGATTCGTCACCTCGACACGATCGTCAAAGACGTCGACGGCAATCGATTGTCCACAGAACCGATCCCCGTATTCTCGATGGATTACGGCGTTGGCGATTGCCTCGCGCAGAACCTCCTCGGGAATCTCCAGCGAGTCGATACGCGAGATGCCTTGGACGGTCGAGATGCGGCGCAGGTTTTTGGCGACAGCTGCGACGGCATCCGAGATCATCTCGCCCAACGTTCCCTCACAGATTGTGCGGTCCATGAACCTCAGCGACCCCGCCGCGCCCTTCTGCGTTCCGGCATAGACCGCCACATCGATAAAGAGCTTGGGATAGAACTGCTGAGGATAGGCACCCGCGGCCAGGAGTCCGGCCTTAGTGACATTGCCCTGGGAGTCGAGGAAATTCAGGCGCTCCAGCTTCGTTTTCTTGTCCGGCGCGCCGCGCATCGCACGAGGTGTCAGTGAGAAAGCACGCTCTATCGTGCGGTCGACCAGGGCCTCGTCAAGATCGCCTGCGACCGCGCCGGGCACTGCATCGCGATCACTGGGGCTCGTCCGCTCATACGATGACAAGGACAGGACCTCGGTCGACGAGAGCGGAACATCTTTATCATCGATGCGTTTGTAGCTGCCGCCTTGAGCGCCCCGCTCTATGACATAACAAGGCTTGCTCGACGGGTCGAGCTCCTCAATCGTGATAACCAGAACCACGGTGCCTCGAAGCTCCACGCGCTCAATAGTGTATTTGGGCGGATTGGCCAGTTTTCCGCGACCGCCGGCATCACCCATGCCTGCGACAAATTGGTTGAGCACCTTCTCGGTCTCAAAGTTCTCAACCGGGACAAAGCCCGCGCGCTCGCTCACGCCGAGCACGATAATTCCGCCGGCGGTATTCGCGAATGCGCTAACCGTTTCCCATACGTCGTGAGAAAGCGTCGTGGCGCTCTCCTTGACCTCGACGTTAAGATCGTCCGAGCCCATGCGCCTTAAAGACTCGAGCAGACCGATCAGCTCGTTCTCGTTCATCTGCACGTCCTTTCGCTCGGTCCGGCGGAGAATGCCGCGAATAGATTTCCTTCGTCTCTCAGTTATCTCTCGTAATTATCTCTCATCTTTCTGCTATCTCTCATATTAGAGATAAGTGAGAGATGAAAGAAAAGATGTCTGCCATCTGTTTCATTTAAACATGTTTTTGCTGGTAGAACAATCAGTATTGAGACAATACCATGATTGCTTGTCTCTTTGCTGCTCAGTTATCTCTCGTATTTATCTCTCGTCTTTCAGTTATCTCTCGTATTAGTGACGGATGAGAGATGAGAGATACGTGAGTGATGGACGAGCGTGGTTTTTTGAACGGTCGGAAAATCCCTCAAACAAAAAACGGGTCCGGCCTTACGCCGAACACCGTTTTCAAACGGACAGTTAGTTATCCAACGCGCGAGCATAGCAGTCAACTTTACGCCGCCGCGAACACTCCCAAGCCCGTTCCGATGATGCAGATCGCGAAGATGCCAATAATAATCCAAATGGTCTTGACACCCTTTTTGTACAGGGCAACGCAAGCGAACGTTGCCAGCAAAGGCAGCAGACCGGGGAAGATCGAATCGAACAGATCCTGCAGGACAATCTCCGAACCACCCACGTCAAAGGTCAAAGCAGTGGACAGTGAGACCTGTGCCGCGATCATGGCGCCGATAACGGTCATTCCGAGGACACCGGCAGCATGCGTCATGCGAGACATAAGGTTGTTCTCTTCGGACTGCTGCAGGAACTTGGTTCCCAGGTCGTATCCCAGATGGGCGGCGACGATACGCGTTGCAAAGTTAATCACGGAGTAGATGAGCGCGTACACGATGGGGCCGAGCGGGTTGCCCGTCGACGCAATGCCAATACCAATGCCGGCGGCGACCACGCGGAACGTACCCCAGTAGAACGAATCGCCGATGCCGGAAAGCGGTCCCATGAGGCCGACCTTCATGGCGTTAATCGAGGACGTGTCGAAGTTCTTATCGGCAGCCGCCTGCTCTTCCATCGAAACCGTAAGGCCGGCTACAAACGGAAGCACATGAGGCGTGATGTTAAAGAACTCGGTATGGCGATCAAGCGCCGCATAGTAATCGTCGTCGTTGGGATAGATCTTTCGCAGGGGCTTCTGAATGGTGTACATGAAGCCCATTGCCATCATCTTGTCGTACGACTGCGAGCACTGGCTCGTAAACTGGCGAAGGAACATGCTCCGATACATATCGGGAGTCATAATCGCGTCCTTCTTGGCCTCTTTGAGATCGGTGTTCTGGGTAGCCATTAGAAGTCCTCCTCTTCATCCTCGGCAACCGCCTGCGGACCGGCCGAGCCCTCGCGGAAGGCCAGGAGCAGCGCGACGCAGATAGCGGCAGCGGCAACACCGACAACGTCCATCTTGAGGTAGATGACCATAATGAATCCCAGGAACAGCCAGGGAAGAAGCTTGTTGTCGCCCATGGTCCTAATAAGAAGAGCGAAGCCGATGCAGACCATGACGCCGGACGCAACGTTGAGGCCGTCCATCACAAACTGCGGAATAGCGTTAAGCGCATTGTTGATGAGGTCGGCACCAAAGAACAGCGAGCAAAACACCAGCAGTGCAGACGGAATGCCAATCGACAGCGGCACGATGGTCAGATGGTACAGATTCGCCTTGGCAAGATCACGATTTGCCAGAGCGGTCTCAATCTTCTTGCAGGCAAAGGCACCCGGAACGGCGTAGCAGAAGTTGCGCCACACCTGAAGGAAGACGGAGACGGGAAGGGCGAGTGCGACGGCAGTTGCCGTGCCCGTACCCGTAATGACGGCAAACGCGCAGCCAAGCACGCCGGAAGCATAGACCTCGGGAGGAACCGCCGCACCGACCATGATGGCGCCCATGAACATGGACTCCAAAGCAGCGCCGACGATAACGCCCTGCTGGACATCGCCAAGGATCAAGCCAACGAACAGGCTCGTAAACAGCGGACGACCAAGCATCGTAATGCCAAATAATTGCTCGTCCATGGACGCAATAAATGCGACCAGTGCAACTAGAAGATACTGGACAACCATTTCGATCAACCCCAGAAACAGGTCTGCAGGCGAGGCATTCTGCGCAGCTCGCCTGCAGACAACCGCAGCAATTTGAGAGGATTAGTAGTTCATCTGGTGATAGTAACGACGCGTGGTGAGCGGGTGGTTACGGACGTGCTCGAGATGGCAGCTCAGACGCTCGGTGATGGTGTAGGTGACCATCGGGGAGACGATCTTGCGGAACTCGGGGTCGCTGAACGGCAGCTCGACCTCGGCGGTGTCGAACTTGTTCACGCGGACATGGACGCCCTTCTCGTCGGCGAGCATATGAGTGAAGTTGTCCACGCGGTCCATGAGCTTACGGGTGTCGTCCTCGCCGTAGAGCATGATGAGGCTCGTGCCCTCCTCGCACAGCTCGATGGTGCCGTGGAAGAACTCGGCGGCGTGGATGGACTTGGTCTTGATCCACTGCATTTCCTCGAGGATGCACATGGCGTAGTCGTAGGCCTCGCCCCAGAGCATGCCGGAGCCGATCACCATGTGGTAGTCGGTGTCCTTGAAGTCCTCGGCCATGGCGGCGCAGCGCTCGTCCTGAGCGTCCTTGGCCTTGATGAGGTACGGAGCGATGTTGCCGAACTCCTCCATGAAGGTGTCGTACTTGGGGAAAGCGCCGGCGTTCTTGAGGAAGCGGGCGACCAGCGTGATCTGGTAGGTGTAGATGGCCTCGCACAGAACGTCGTCCTCGGCGAAGCTGAAGAACTTGTAATCGGCGTACTCAGTGGCCGGGGTGTTGTCGTTGGAGACATACATCAGCGTGCGGGCGCCCTGCTCCTGGCAGAACTTGGCAGCCTCGATGATCTCGGGGGTGGTGCCGGTGCGGGTGGAGAAGACGCAGACCGAGTCCTTGTTGAAGGTCTTGGGCGGGCAGGCGAGGAACTCAGCGGCAATCTCGCAGTGGACGTCGACGTCGGCCGTGGTGGTCTCGACCCAATACTTCATCGGGAGCGTGTGGGCCCAGGTGCCGCCGCAGCCGATGAAGAAGATGTTGGAATAACCCTGCTCGCAGACCTTGTCCACGGCAGCCTCAATCTGAGGACGGAGAGCGAGGGCATCGCTCACAACCTTCTCGTAACGAGGCTCATCGAAATTGAACATCCCTTACTCCTAACTCACTTGGATGAACCCTTCATTCATCCCATGACGTTATAATACTTTATATAACTAACTATGCAAGAACTATTTCAGATTTTTTTGATTTTTCTTTAATAAAAAGCCCGCCGATCAAATGATCGACGGGCTAAAGAAAGGAGGACCTAGTTAATAAATGCTAGACAATGGCATGTTTCCAGCTAGAAAACGTCCTTGGCAAATACCTTTGAGTCATTGGGGACCTGACGGATTTCGATAACCACGCCATCGTTGACAAGCTCTTGGATATGCTCGGCATCGGTTTCGGTCGCAAAGATCGCGGGGGTCGGATGAAGCGTGGTCTCGGGAGACTTTCGGGTTCCACCCAGATTGATCTCTTTGATGTCTTTGCAACCCTTAGCGAGACGATAGGCATCTTCAATCGTCTCAACAATGATAAACAGTGAATACTTGTCGGTAACGCCGCTGTTGAGCGCCTCGATGGCCGCGTTTACGTCTTTTATGACGAGCTTCACGCCGTTGGGACGAGCTAGCCTCAAAGCGGCTTTTCTCATGTCGTCTTTTGCCACGGCATCGCTGGCACACAGGATGCAATCGACATCCAGCGCATGCGTCCAAGACATGGCGACCTGGCCGTGAATCAATCGGTAATCGACCCTCGTAAGCTTAATCATCAAAATCATCTCCACACGTAATAAAGGTAAAGACAGGGTTGAATTATTCGTTGAAGCTTGAGCTAGAACTCTTCTTCTTCGACATCGGCAAGCATATCCGCCGCCTCGCAAAGCTGAATAAATGAACGCGACCCCTCGACCGCGGCTTTGGCCTTGTCCGCATCCAGGGAGTCCAGCTGTGTAACCATTTCCACCAGCAGCGGCAAGTTCATTCCGGTGATCAACGTAAACGATCCGGCAGTCTGCCTCTGAATGAATTCGTTGTTTACAGAGCCGCCAAAGATGTCAGTCACGACAAACCAAGAGTCGGCAGGGTCCCTCGTCTCCATCCATGCATCAATCAACGCCGCGACGTCCCTTGAATCGTCATCGATATAGGCGCACAGGCACTCGATTCGGTCGTTAGTGCCCATCAGAATCTCCAGAGAGCTTTTCATGCCTTGGGCGAGATAACCATGACTCGCTAGCAATATCTTATTCATAGTTCTCCAATACCAATAGGACGTACTATATTGTCATAACAAAGTATATTAGCAATCTACCCTACGCGGTGTGTCTATTTTCCAAATCCGCGAACGGTAGCAATTGGTCGGTAAATTGACCAATCTATCTCTAATTTACAAATAGAACTTCAGTCGCTCGGTGCAGTACACCTGACGGGAGATGAAAAGCGGCTCGCCGCTTGGAGCATAACGTCTATCGACAAACAGAAGCAGCGGAGAGTCCAGCTCCACGTTAAGGTATGCCGCCTCGAGCTCGCTCGCATAGCAGACCTCGAGCGTACGCGTATTGGGGCCCATCTTGATCCCCTGGCGATCGAGTACCGCCATCAGCGAATCCTCGAGGGATTCATGCTCCAAAAAAGAAAGCGCAGCGGAATAGCTATTGGTTTCCAGCATCGTGGGCTTGTCATCCACAAGGCGTAGACGACGACTACGCAATACCTTTTGGGTATCGTCTACGCCCAGGAACTTCGCGTCTCGCAGGCTTGGGAAGTCCCAGCCCATTGCGAGAACCCTGGTAGACGCCTGTTTTCCCGCAAGCTGGCACGAATGGGTAAAGCTCTCACGGTCGTCCGCGGCATACATCTGTGTGTCCGACGAAACGAATGTGCCCTTGCCGCGGGCCCTCTCAACAAGCCCAGCATCTTCCATTTCTTTAATTGCGGAGCGAACCGTTATTCGGCTCACGCCAAATTGCTCGATGAGCTCCGCCTCGGTCGGAAGCTTATCTCCCGGGCGGTACGTGCCGTTGGCGATCGAATCAGAGAGCGCACGGACAATCTGTTTGTACAGGGGGATAACGCTATTTGCTTCAACCATATCAACCATATCTTTGCAAGGAATCAGCAGCTTATAGATAGATGACTTATATTGTACTAGAACTTTTTAGGAGTCCATATATTTCCTAAATGATTCGGTAAACGGGGTGTTATTTCACTTTAGCGGGGTGCAGCGGCTACCCGCGGCATTCGTTATCAACCTAGCTAGGCTAGTCCACCCACATCGTCTTCAGTTCGCCGCAGAGCCGCGGCCCCATATGGGTATACTCTCGGGGATTCGACTCGATTCGCCCCCGCTGGGGCGTCAAAGGAGACTGCATATGCCCACCACCTCAACCGACCCGCGCGCCGCTGCTGCCGCGCTGCTGGTGCCCGGTACCACCTGCCACGGTTTTGCCGTCGAGCGCTGCGAGACCGTGCCCGAGCTCGACTCGGACGCCTACGTGCTGCGCCACACTACCTCGGGCGCTCGCCTGCTGTACCTGGCGTGCGACGACGAAAACAAAGCCTTTGCCATTGGCTTTAAGACGCCGCCGGCCGATTCCACCGGCGTGTTCCATATTCTTGAGCACTCGGTGCTGTGCGGATCGGCCAAGTTCCCCGTCAAGGAGCCGTTTGTCGACCTGATCAAGAGCTCCATGCAGACGTTCCTCAACGCCATGACCTACCCCGACAAGACCATCTACCCCGTTGCCACCACCAACGAGCAGGATCTGTACAACCTGATGGACGTGTACCTGGACGCGGTGTTCAACCCGGCCATCTATACCAAGCCCACCATTTTTGAGCAGGAGGGCTGGCACTACGAGCTGGACCTGCCGGAGGGCGCCGGCGCGGGCAACGGCAGCTC
>URTD01000036.1 GCA_900550735.1 uncultured Collinsella sp. | reverse complement strand
GACGAATCCACACCGCAGAGGGCGAAGAAGAAACGGGCGAGCGCCAGACTGTACATGATGGTGATGGCGTCACCAAAGACCGGGATGGGGCTTTGCGCCGTAAAGAGCGGCAGGCCCATCGCGAGCATAAAGGCGACGGCGAAGAACAGCGGCGGCATAATGCGCAGCGCAAAGCTCGCGTCCTCGCTCTGGGACTCGGGGCGCGCAAAGAGCTTGGCCAGCTCGAGCCCGATACCGCTCGAACCACCGCTGATGATGCTGGGGCCGCGACGGTTGTGCATCTTGGCGCGGATCACGCGGCCGAGACCGGAGAAGAACGGCGCGACGGCCATAACGACCACGCCCTGCAGAACGGCAAGTACGATGTTGTTCATGCTCTCCCCTCCTTAACCCATTTGCACGGCGAGCACGAGGAACACCACGAGTGCCGCGACGATGTAGCAGATATAGATGCTGTAGTTGCCGCCTTCGAGCTTAGTCGCGAGGTCGGCGAGCTTCTCGACACCCTTATGCGGGGCATCGACGAGAACCTTGTCGGGTACGGGCTCCACAGCCTCGGCCACACCGATGAGCTTCTGGAAGAAGTGCGCGATGGACCAGCAGACGGCCGTGCAGCGGTCGCGCAGCGTGTAGAGCGGCTGCATAAACCAGGACACCTCGGAGGCAAAGGTCGTGGCCACGACGGGCATATGCTCGTTGGGAGCATAACCGCATGCCCACGGCTGGGACTTCTGCACCTTGCCGACGGTCTTGAGCTTGCGATAACCGCAGGCAAGGCCGACGAGCACCACGAGCGCAATGGCGATCGCGGGCGTGGAGGTGGCAGCGCCGGAGTACTGGTTCATGAGCTCCATGCCCTCGGCGGCAAACACGCCACCGTACGGATGCAGCACGGACGCGGCGACATCGACCAGCACGGGCGCGATCACGGGAGCGCCAATGCCCAGCACGACGCAGATGGCCGCGAGCAGGCCCTGCGCAAACACCATGGGGGCGGGAACCTCCTTGGCATTAGCCGCGGCCTCGGAGCGGGGCGCGGAGGCAAAGGAGACGCCATAGGCCTTGACGAAGCACGTGACGGCCAGCGCGCCGGTAATGGCAAGCGCGACGGCAGCGAACACGGCCACGATCATGACGGCCTTGTCACCCTGCATGGCAGCGTTAAAGAGCGACTGGTAGGTAAACCACTCGGACACAAAGCCGTTGAAGGGCGGGATGGCCGAGATGGCAAGCGCGCCAATAAGGAAGCAGATGGCCGTAGCCGGCATACGACGGAACAGGCCGCCCATCTTCTCCATATTGCGCGTACCCGTGGAGTACAGCAGCGCACCGGCGCCCAAGAACAGCTCGCCCTTAAACATCGCGTGGTTAAACGTGTGGTAGAGGGCGGCCATCAGAGCCAGGACGGCGATGCCGACCGAGTTGAGCGCCATAGCGGCCATGGAGGCGCCGACGCCGAGCAGAATGATGCCGATGTTCTCGACGGAGTGATAGGCCAGCAGGCGCTTGATGTCATGCTCCTGCAGGGCGAAGGCCACGCCGAGGACCGACGAGATCGCACCGAAGACCATGACCATAAGGCCCCACCAGACCTGAACGCCCGAGGCGGAGAGCAGGTCGAGGCCCACCTTGAGGATGCCGAAGATACCGATCTTGATCATGCCGCCGGACATGAGGGCCGACACGTTGGACGGCGCCTCGGGATGCGCCTTGGGCAGCCAGCCGTGCAGCGGGATGATACCGGCCTTGGCGCCAAAGCCAAAGAAGGCGAGCACAAAGCACACGGATGCGACCGCGGGGCTAAACTGCGTAGCGCGGAAATCCGCAAAGGCAAACGAGCCACCGGCGAAGTTGGTCATGGTGAGGAAGCTCGCCATGATGAGCACAAAGCCCACGTGCGCGATCACAAAGTAGAGCCAACCGCCATGGATGGAGTTCTCGTTCTCCTCGATCACGACCAGGAAGTACGAGGTCAGCGACATGAGCTCAAAGGCGACCAGGAACCAAAACACGTTGTCAGCGGTGATGACGAGCATCATGGACGCCACAAAGGTGTTAAAGAAGAAGCCGGCGCGGCCCTTTTTGCCCGGGTACTCATCAAAGTAGTTGAGACCGTAGATCGAGCCGGCAAACGCGAGCACCGAGATGAGCGCCACGAACAGGCCGGACAGCTGATTGAGCAGCAGCTGGAAATGGGCAAACGGGAAGAACACGATGGTGTCGACCGACGTGACATCGCCCAGCACGGCCTGGATACCGGCCACAAACGAAAGCACCGCGGCGACGGCGCCGATAAGGCAGCCGGCGGTCTTGGCGGCGTTATCGGCCTTGATCAGCAGAACCGAGGCGAGCGCACCGATACACGAGACGGCAAGCGATGCGATAAACAGCGTCATGCTATCCATTGTTTACGCTCCCTTCTGCTTTCTCGGACAGGCCCTGGGCCACAGCGGTAACGTCGACGACCGGACCGTTTTCGATCGAGCGCAGGCGCTTGGCCTCGTCGAGCTCGCGATCGGCCGCGCCGCCCATGACGGTCAGCGCCTTGGTGGGGCACGCCGCCACACAATGCGGGCCGTCCGGATCGAAGGCGCACAGGTCGCACTTGACAGCGCAGGTGTACTGACCAGGAGCCCACGTAAGCAGGCTGCTCAGGGACTTAGGATACGAAGGCGTCGGGTCGCACATGCCTGCGACACCGGCGATAGACGTGCCATCGGGATGGATGGCTCCGAAGGGGCACGCGATGGCGCACAGCCTGCACCCGATGCACTCCTGCTCCTTGACGTGGATGCGATCGCCATCGTGCTCGATGGCATTCACCGGGCAAACCTCGGCGCAGGGGGCACCCTCGCAATGGTGGCAGGCAAGGGCGGCCGAAATACCGCCGGTCTTCACGAGCGCCAAGCGCGGCGTATCCTGAAGACCCTGCATCCGGTGGGCGTCGGCACAGGCGGACTGGCATGTTCCGCAGCCGATGCACCTCTCCGGGTTGATGTCGATGAAGCGGTTCATCCCCACTTCCTTTCAAAATAACGGGCCGGGCTCCCGAACGTACGGGACGCCCGGCCCAAATAGCCAACGAGAACGGGACTACACGATTTGGTTCACGTGCGTCTCGTCGTCGAACTTGGCGGCGCCAGGCTCAACGTCCTGGGGAGCAGCGGCGTCCACCAGAGCCTGCTTGAGCTCGGTGTACTGACGCTCTACCTCGCCCTCTGCCCAAACCTGGTCGGCAATGGCGTCGACCTGGCAGGCGGAGAACTTGTCCTCGGGCGTATGCGAGACCGGGTCGACCTTGTGAATGGTCAGCTCGTTGCATTTGCCGATCCACCACTGGTAGGTCATGTAGACCGTGCCCTTATTGATGCGATCGCTCACGTCGGCGCGGCTGTATACCTGGCCGCGGCGGCTATGAATCGAGACGATGTCGCCGTTCTTGATGCCGCGCGCCTGGGCGTCCGCGGGATTCATGCGGACAAAGCCGGGCTCGTCGGCGAGCAGCGCCAGCGTCTTGCAGTTGCCGGTCATCGAGCGGCAGCTGTAGTGACCGACCTCGCGGACGGTGCACAGAATGAGCGGGTACTCATCGTCGGGAAGCTCGGAGGGCGCCTCCCAGTCGTGCGCCATCAGGTTGGCGCGGCCGTCCTTGGTGGTGAACTTGCCACCAGCGAACATGTCGGGCGTACCGTGGTCGTTCACATCGGTGCTCTTGACCGGCCACTGGGCGTAACCGCCCTCGGGAGCCATCTTCTCGTAGGTCGCGCCCACAAAGTTGGGGCACAGGCTAATGCACTCGTTCCAGATCTGCTCGGTGTTGTCGTAGTGCATGGGATAGCCCATACGCGTGGACAGGTCCGCGAAGATCTCCCAGTCGTGGCGGCACTCGCCCTTGGGCGGAACAGCCGCGTCAAAGTGCTGGAAGCTACGGTCGGATGCGGTAAAGACACCCTCGTGCTCGCCCCAAGAGGTAGCGGGCAGGATGACGTCGGCGAGCATGGTCGTCTGCGTCATAAAGATGTCCTGGCAAATGAACAGATCCAGCTCGGAGAGCGTCTTGCGCATACCGGCCGAATCGGGCTCGGTCTGCACCGGGTCCTCGCCGTAGTTGTAGAAGCAGTGCACCTTGCCCTCGTCGACCAGGTGGCCCAGGTCGGTGAGCTTGTAGCCCTCCTCGAGCGGGAGCTTTTCCTCGGGCACGCCCCAAGCCTTTGCAAACTTGGCGCGCACGGCGGGGTCGGTGACTTTCTGGTAGCCAGGGTACAGGTTAGGCAGCATGCCCATATCGCAGGAGCCCTGGACGTTGTTCTGACCACGCACGGGCGCGAGGCCGGAATTGGGTTTGCCGATCTGGCCGGCAACGCAGGCGATGGAGGCGATGGTGTGCACCGTCTTCAGGTTCTGCTTCTGCTGGCATACGCCCATGCCCCAGCCAATGATGGCGGAGGGCTTCGCCGTGGCGTACATCTCGGCAGCTTGGTGGATCAACGCGGGCTCGACACCCGTGATGTCCTGTACGGATTCGGGAGTGTAGTTCTTGATGGTCTCCCACCACTCGTCAAAGCCGTTCGTGTGCTCGGCGACGAATTCCTTGTCGTAGAGGCCATCGTTGACCAAGCAGTTGGCAAAGGCGTTGAGGAACGCAACATTGCAACCGTTCTTGATCGGAAGGTAGAGATCGGCGATACGCGCGGTTTCGATATGGCGCGGGTCGGCGACGATGATCTTGCAACCCTTTTCTTTGGCTCGCACAATACGCCTTGCGACGATGGGGTGCGAATCGGCAGGGTTATAGCCGAAGAGGAAAATGCAGCCCGCATCCTCCATACCGGGGATGGAGCATGACATGCAACCTGAACCAACCGTGTCCATCAGACCGAGGACAGTAGGGCCGTGTCAAGTACGGGCGCAGTTGTCTACGCTGTGGGTGCCGATGCACGCACGCGTAAACTTCTGCATGACGTAGTTCGCCTCATTGCCGCCGCCTCGCGAAGAGCCGGTGGTCATGACAGCGTTAGGACCATATTCGTCAATTATGGCCTGCATCTTAGATGCGGTGAAATCCAGTGCCTCGTCCCAGCTTACGCGCTCAAGATCCGCGCCCTTGGTGCGGCGGATCATCGGGTGCAGTACGCGAGGAGTCAAGATCTTAGTGTCGTTGATGAAGTCATAGCCGCTCATGCCCTTAAGGCACAGCTCGCTCTGGTTGGTGATGCCGTTGAGCGGCTCGGTGCCCACGACCTGGCCGTTTTGGACCAGGAGGTTAAACTGGCAACCGGCGCCGCAATACGGGCAGATCACTTTATGCTTCTCCATGACACCCTCCTTCCTTTTTCTGCTACCGAATGCTCGGTACTTATTTGACAATCATTGGGCCTGTCGCCCCAACGCTTACGCCTCGTTTTCGATGGTGGCGCGGGCACGCTCGGCAGTCAGTTCTGCCAAACGTTCCTCGTCTACCAGGGTGAGGCCCTTGGTCGGGCACGCCTCGGCACACGCCGGACCGCCGGGACGGTCCACGCACAGGTCGCACTTGAGCACGAAGCTCTTGGTCTGCGAACCCACGCGAACGTCGCCCATCAAGACGGGGACCTGCGTGGTCGCCACGCTCACGGCGCCAAAGGGGCATGCCATGACGCAGCTCTTGCAGCCGATGCAGTTGTCCTCGTTGACGCCGATGCGATGGTTCTTTGGATCAAAGAACAAGGCGCCCGTAGGACAGGCCTTCGCGCACGGGGCATCCTCGCAGTGATGGCAAGCCACCGGTGCGGAGATCTCGTACGTACGCGTCACGCGCAGGCGCGGCGCGGCGATGTTACCGGGGATGTCGTGCGCCTCGATACACGCCGCCATGCAGGTTTGACACCCAATGCAGCGCGAAGAATCGGCTACGACTCGCTTATTACCCATGTTGTTCACTCCCTCCTGAATCCCTTGCCGGAGAGACCCTGTCGACATTGACCCAAGCCGCCCGTGGCCTGGCATCGACGAATCGAATGCATGCGGCGAAACATGCACTCGGTAGAGTTTCTCCGACGATATACAGGTTAAATATACGCAGTTGCAGGGGGCAAACTTGAGCATAGGCCCTGCAATACGGGTGTATTGCAGGGGTTTTGGCAGGTTGGAATTATTCTCTAGAAGCTATAAAGGTGAGTGTATTACATGCGTACGCCTCAGAGATTTTTACGCGCTCTCATTTTATATGTACTACGCTTGTATTCAAGTTAATGGTTATTTACTTGAGCGAAATAAAGTAATCGTTATAAGATGCTCAAGTATCGGCACATGCCGCATTTGACCGACTATATTGCACGCTCATTAAGGGGGCCAGTGATGTCATCGACTCAAAAACGAGCCATCCTGCAGGTGCGCATTCGCGAGGAAGACAAGCAGCATGCCGAACATCTCTACGACGCCATGGGCACATCGCTCGCCGAGGCCGTCCGTCTATTTGTCGCGCAGAGCATTTTGATGCGCAAGCTCCCCTTTCAGCCGGTCGCCGTGCGCTCAAAGGACGGCACCGCCGCCTATGGATCGCTCAAAGCATACGGTGACCCCAATCGCCGCTCCGAGGAGCGCAATGCCTGGATTGAATACCTTGCCACAGAAAGCGACGATTCGATTTTGGGTCCCGAGGAAGTAGATATCCATGAGTAGCACCATCATCGACGAGACCGTCATCCTACGCTACCTGCTTGACGACGATGAAGTCCTGTCACCGCGCGCCGCCAAGGTCATCTATCCCAAAATCATCACGCGCGTCGTGGTCACGCTGCGCGACGTCTATAAGGTTCCCCGCGTTGAGATTGCTGCGGCCATGAAAAGGCTGCTCGATGACGTCATGGTCGACGAGCCCACCGTTGTCGCCCTTGCCGTCAAGCTCTTTGGCAAGACCCATATGGACTTTACCGACTGCCTCCTCGCAGCCCGAACCGCCATCTATAACGACGACGTCGTGAGCTTTGGCAAGCCCATCATCCAAGGCATGATCGATTACCGCCGCAAGCGCCAAACCGCCGCCGACGCCCGCGACCGCGCCGCCGAAGCCCGCAGCCGAAGCACCGACTCCACCATCGACAAGCTCCGCCACCGCCCCCGCAGCTAACCCCATCCCCACCTAAGTTGCGGTGAAATACGGACTGTTTTATGCCTTTAAAGGCCTCAACAGTCCGCATTTCACCGCAACTTATTGAAGGTGGACCGCGAACGATTTCGCTATCGGGATTCGGCGTAGGGTTTTGTTGTCGGAATGCCGTAGCCGCGAATCATGGCACCGAACGATTCTACGTCGTAGGTGTCCGAGAGTTTGAAATGAATGACGTTGTGGCCCATGGAGCGAAGGTTCGCGTCGCGCATGAGGGCCGCTCGATACGTTTTTGCCGCCGCCCGCTCTGGATCATTTTGAGCCTCGTCTTCAAACTTGCCTAGCCCATGCAGCTCTGCCAGCGTCCATGAGCCGTCTGGCATCTGCCAGCCATAATCTGCTAGATAATAGCCAGCGTTTCCCGGTCGCGTTATCTCAACTTGAAGCTCGGGCGCGGCAACCCCAGCGAGAATCATCGCTGCTCTCGCCTCAGACTCGCCGCCATTGTCTGACCTGCCGTCCATATACTCAAAAACGTCAAAAGCACGCGCGATGCCATGCAACCCTCGGCAATTTGCCTGGGCATATGCTCGCAGCTCTTCGCGTTCGACATCGTACTCACGGGCCAAGCCATCGACATAGCCCAGCGCATAGCGAAAGGCGCTCGTTCGAGCGATATCAACAACCGTTCGACACGGATCCGTCAGTGTAAACAGACCTAGCCGCCACACTTCGCCCGCCCGCCAGCGCTTGTATTCAACGAACTCATACTTATCACGCCTTGTAGACCGTGGCAGCAGTACTTGCACTTTATCCAGAAGCGTATACGCCGAGCCGATGCCGTAGAGCAGCGCTGCTGTCGCTCCGCAAAACACAGCATCCGGTTCAACGACCGCAATAGCGGATGCCAGCTGAAAGATACGATCTTCAACCCCAAGATTATTCCAATAGACCGGATCCGCATATACATGGTTGTAAAGACGAAGCATGAGCTCTTCCTGCATAAGCTCGCGCGCACGGCGTTCATCCCAAGGATCAATTGTTATAAGCAGCTGTCCATCTTGATGAATTCCAACGGCCGAGAATAGCATCCTTGCATAGGACTGCGGAAAATGTTTGCCTTTATCGAGCATGGCCAACCCCATAACCATCACGGCGGAGAGAATACCATTACGCTATCGCATGCTTCCGTCCGCAGGCCTTGCCAAAAGCTGACCAAAAGCTTGACGTCGCAGGTCAGGGCTTCAGAAAATATTTCCACTCTCGGTAGACGGTCGTTACGGTCCTCCCAACGGCATCAAAATCCAACCTTACAAATAGTTGCGGTGAAATACGGACTAAATGAGCCAAATAAGCCAAAAAACAGTCCGTATTTCACCGCAACTTAAGAGGGGATGTGGGGCGGCATCGATTCCCGTCACCCCGTGCACTTACGAAAATGGCTCTGGTCCCAAAAGGAACCAGAGCCATTCGTCTATCTTATGGAGCGGGCGACGGGAATCGAACCCGCGTCATCAGCTTGGAAGGCTGGGGTTCTACCATTGAACTACGCCCGCAAGATATGGTCGGGACGACAGGATTTGAACCTGCGACATCCTGCTCCCAAAGCAGGCGCGCTACCAAACTGCGCCACGTCCCGAAGGTGTTGAGCAGCTAAGGTCTAAACCTTGCGTGTCCCAAAGCGAAGGAAATTATAGGGGAGACTTCGCGCCTGTGCAAGCGACGATACCCTAGCTCCTCGAATGTGCGACAAACTGGCTATGGGCCAGGCCAATCACAAACGCCACCACGGCGACTGGCGCCCACGCGGCACCGATATCCGCCAGGGGCAATGCATCGAACGGCAGCCACGCGCCCGCAAAGAACGCGTCGCGAACCGAGGTGATCACACTCTGCACGGCAACCACGCCGCCGACCCAGACCCACACCTGCGGATGAGCGTCGCAAAAGCCGTGCACCAGGCCCATCAGTACCAGCACGATGGCGACGGGATACAAGGCGTTGAGCATGGGCACCGAAAACATGAGGATCATGTCGAGGCCCACGTTGGAGAGCACGCACGAAAACGCCGCGAACACAAAGGCGAGAATCGCAAAGGGACGGCGCATAGCCTCCTCGGAAGCCTCCGCTCCCCCTTCGACCACATACGTCTCGCAGAAGTAGCGCGAGCAGCAGCTGATGAGGCCGATGCACACGTTCATGCAGGCAAGGAAAAAGATCGCAAAGACCACGACCGTGCCGACAAGACCAAAGTGCATAGAGGCCGAACGGGCAAGGATGGCGGCGCCGTTGGTAGCATCGGGCATAACCGTGCCGAGCTGCATGCCGGCAAGCGCCAGGCCGCAGTAGATGACGGCCATGAGCACGCCGGCGATCACACCGGAACGCGAAATCTCGAAGGCCACGCGCTTGTCATCGGTAACACCCAGCTCGTGGATGGTCTCGGCGATGATAATGCCAAAGGCGAGAGACGCGAGCAGGTCCATGGTCTGGTAGCCGGTCAAAAAGCCTTGCACGGCGGCGCCTGCATCGTAGGGAGCTTGAGGCGCGGCAGCCGGTCCCAGCGGCGAGATCACGGCAGCACCCACGACCAGCACGATGAGCGCGATAAGCGCGGGGCCCGTAATGCGACCGAGCACGCGCGTGATGACGCCCGGACGCAGCGTGAGCGCAAACGCGACGACGAAGAACCCGATGGCAAACACCAGACGTGCCGTGCCGAGCGAGACGCCCTCGGGCAGCAGTGGCACCAGCATCTCGAAGGCTGTGGAGCTCGTGCGCGGAATAGCCAGGCACGGGCCGATGGCCAGATACACTGCCGCGACAAAGAACTCACCAAACTTGGGGTGCACGCGGCCGGCAAGCTCGCGCGCCGTTCCGGCAAGCGCCACGGCGATAAAACCCATGACGGGCAGGCCGATGGCGGCGATGAGAAAGCCAAGCATAGCGACCGGCGTGGCAGAACCTGCCTGCAGCGCCAGCAGTGGCGGAATAATGAGGTTGCCGGCGCCAAAGAGCATCGAGAACAGGGCGATGCCGACGGTAACGACATGGTCGGAGCGTAGACCACGCGAGGCGGATGAGGCCATAAGAGCACCTTTCGAATCGAAACAAAAACGGGACGGGCATAAGACCCGTCCCGCAAGTATATACGCTCTAGCAGGCTAAATCGCGCAAAGCGTCAATCGCGGTGTCGACTTCCTCGTCCGTGTTGAAATACCCAAACGAGAAGCGAACGACACCCTGACGCTCGGTCCCTAGCGCACGGTGCATGAGCGGAGCGCAATGGGCACTGGGGCGCGTCGCAATCCCCCACCCTTGCATGAGCGCATCCGAGATCTCGGCAGAGTCGATATCACCCACGTTGAGTGAGACGATCGCCGAGCGCACGGGCTGGTCAAACGCACCGTAGAGCTTGATCTCCGGGATTTCGCGCACGCCAGCGAGAAAGCGATCCGCCAGTGCTCGCTCGTGTGCCGCGATCGCCTCGACTCCGCCTTGGGCCTCGATAAAGTCGAGACCTGCGGAAAGTCCCGCGATACCGTGACCGTTGAGCGTGCCCGCCTCGAGGCGAGTGGGCCACTCAAGCGGCTGCAGTGCATCGAAGCTGTGCACGCCGGTGCCGCCCATGGCCCACGGTGCCATGTCAATTCCCTCCGCCACGGCCAGGCCGCCGGTGCCTTGAGGTCCCATGAGCCCCTTGTGGCCGGTAAAGCACACGACGTCGAGCCCCATGGCGCGCATATCGATATGCGCCGTGCCGGCAGACTGTGAGGCATCGACGATCACCAGCGCGCCGGCCGCATGGGCCATGGCGGCCACGCGCGCAATGTCGACCTCATTGCCGGTCACATTGGAGGCGTGCGTCACCACCACGGCACGCGTGCCCGGCGTGACCAGCCGCTCGAGTTCGTCGTAGTCAAGCACGCCGCTCGCGTCGCAGCCCGCATGTTCAACGGTCACGCCCTGCTCTGCTGTCAGGCGGTTGAGCGGACGCAGCACGGAGTTGTGCTCGAGCACCGTCGTGACCACGCGGTCGCCGGGGCGCACCACGCCACAGATGGCGGTGTTGAGCGCCGCCGTAGAGTTGGGCGTAAAGCACACATGGTCCGCCCTCGGGCAACCTAAAAGGCGCGCGAGCTTGGCACGGCAACCGTGAATCGTACGAGCGGCATCGAGGGCACCCGACGTGGCGCCACGCCCGGCATTGCCGAGCGAGCACATCGCCTGCGTCACGGCATCGATCACCGTCTGCGGCTTGTGCATGGTCGTCGCCGCGTTATCCAGGTAGATCATCGCACGACCTCCCACATATCAATCACGGTATAGCCCTCGGTAGGAACACTCGCCGCGGCGAGTTCGGCGCGCAGCAGCTCCTCATCGGCAGGCGACGCCTTCCACGCCAAACCGCAGCCGGCAGCGACCTCCCCGGGCACGGGAATCGTTCGCCCGGGAAGGCCGCGCTCAATGCACAGGGACTCGCAACCCATGGCGGCCGCCGTGGTGGGGAACGTGATGACAAGCGCCGGGCGCTTCTCCCTCATGGCAACTCCAACCAATACGCTACGGGCGCACGACGCGCACGGCCTGCTCCATCTTCTCCACGATCACGTACATGTTGGTGACCTCGCCCACTGCAAGTTGGTCTTTAATGCCATAGTGGTCGAGGCAGGTACCGCAGGTGAGAATCTCGACACCCTGCTCAGCCAGCCCCTTCAGGTCGTCGAGCACCGGTGAGCCCTCGACGGTGAGCTTGGCACCGCCGTTGTAGAACAGCATGGTCGCGGGCAGCTCCTCCTGCTGCGTCACGGCAAAGATAAACGCCTTCATGAGCTTGTGGCCCAGCTCGTCATCGCCACGGCCCATGCAGTCGGTGTAGACGGAAATGACGAGCTTGCCCTTGCCGGCGCTGGCGTCGCAGAAGGCAGCGCCATCCTGCTCAGGATCGGCCACGGCAACGGCGCCAGAGGTCGCCGCGGTCACGTGCCACTCGGCGTCAGAAACCTTCTCGACCGAGGCCGTGCAGCCCTTCTCCTGCGCCATCTTGGAGATGTTCTTGACGGCGGTCTCGTTGTCGACCGAGGTCACCACGGCACCCTCGCCATCAAGCTGTTTGAGTGCCTTAAGTGTCTTGACGACGGGCAGCGGGCAGGCATCGCCCATGGCATTGACTTCAATTTTGGTAGACATAGCTTTTCCTTTCGAAAGAACCGTTCTAGAGAACGGTAAACAGTTACATAAACGTGCGGGCTAGCGGACAACGCGGACGGCAGGACCGCCCGGCTCCGCCTCGCAAACGCGACCGACGACGGCGGCAACGCGCCCCTCGGCATGCAGACGACGCGCAAGCTCATCCACATCCGCCGCGGGCGCCGCAATAAGCAAACCGCCCGAGGTCTGCGGATCGTACAGCGCATCCAGCATGCCCGGCTCCAGGTCCTCGTCGGCCGCCACGCGCGGGCCAAAGAAGTCCTGGTTGCGGTAGGAGCCCGCGGGGATAATGCCCAGACGCGCCATGTCGAGCACCTGGTCAAAGAGCGGCACCGCCCCCGATGCAAGCTCAACCTGCACGCCCGAGCCCTCGGCCATCTCGCACGCGTGCCCGATCAGACCAAAGCCCGTAATGTCGGTGCAGCCGTGAAGCTCAAGTCCCTCGGCCAGACGAATCGGTGCCTCGTTGAGGGTGCGCATCGAGTCAAACATGGCTGCGGCCTCGTCCTGCTCGATGAGCTCGCCCTTAATGGCCGTGGTGATAATGCCCGAGCCGATGGCCTTGG
>URTD01000035.1 GCA_900550735.1 uncultured Collinsella sp. | reverse complement strand
TTCCCACGAGCCGCATCGCTCGCGAGGTCGCGACCCTCTTCCAAAACCCCGACCGCCAGATTTGCAAGGACACCGTGCTCGACGAGGTCGCCTTTGGCCTGGAGCTTGCCGGCATCGACCGTGCCGAGGCGCTGCGTCGTGCTCAACTCGTCATCGACCGCTTTGGCCTGCCGGCCGACGAGGCGCCCTTCTCGCTCTCGCGCGGTCAGCGCCAGATGGTGGCACTCGCCTCCGTCGTGGTCGTAGAGCCCAAAATCGTGGTGCTCGACGAGCCCACGAGCGGCCTTGATTACCGCGAGTGCATGACCGTCATGGAAACAGTGCGCACCATGGCCGAGCGCGGCTGCGCCGTAATCATGGTCTGCCACGATATGGAAGT
This sequence comes from uncultured Collinsella sp., assembly GCA_900550735.1. Classification (GTDB taxonomy): domain Bacteria; phylum Actinomycetota; class Coriobacteriia; order Coriobacteriales; family Coriobacteriaceae; genus Collinsella. The sequence goes on along the minus strand of URTD01000035.1, from coordinate 12,763 downwards.
CGTCTCGGATTTTGCCGAGCGCATTGTGGTAATGGCCGACGGTCGCATCCTCGACCGCGGTCGCACGCACGAGCTATTCTCGAACATCGATCTCATGCGGCGTGCCTACGTGGAGCCTCCCCAGGTTATTGAACTCTCGCGCCGTCTGGCATCTTCCGTCTCGCCCGCTTTTGCGCAGGTGAGCGAGGTCACCGATGTCGTTCGAATTACCAAGGAGATGGTCCACCGTGGTTAACGTCATCGACTACATGCCGGGCGATACGCTGCTGCATCGCCTGAATCCCGTCGTCAAACTGGGCCTCGCCGCCGCCATCATCGTCGGCATCTTCTTGTCCGACACCTACGTGGCGCTGCTGGGCTTTTTGGCACTCACCCTTGCACTGGGTGCCTATGCCGGCGTCGTCGACCGTCTGTTCTCGCTGCTCAAGTTGCTGATTCCGCTCGCGCTTATCATGCTGGTGCTCCAGCTGGCCTTTATGCGCGATGGCAACGTGGTGTGGGGCTTTATCACCGACACGGGCCTCATCACAGGATCGAAGGCCTGCCTGCGCCTGCTGGGTGTGGCGTTACCACTCATCCTCATGCTCATGGTGACCAAGCTCAACGACCTTGCCAACGCCTGCGTCGAGGTGCTGCACGTGCCGTATCGCTATGCCTTCACCTTTACCACGGCGTTGCGCTTTGTGCCGGTGTTTGGTCAGGAGATGAACGCCATCATGGAGGCGCAGACCGCACGCGGCGTCGAGTACGACACCAAGAACCCCATCAAGAAGCTTAAGCTCATGCTGCCACTGTGCGTGCCGCTGCTCATCTCGAGCGTGGGCAAGACCGATGCCACAGCCTTGGCGGCAGAACAGCGCGGCTTCTACCTGCGTACGCGCGCCAGCTCGTACAAGCGCTACCCCATCAAAGGCCTGGACATCGCCGTGCTCATCGTCAGCATCGCCCTCATCTCCATTGGCTTCCTGTTCTAGTTCACCACTGACAGCAACCGCCCAACGCAAAAGGCCTCGGCTCGCACCAAACGAGCCGAGGCCTTTACTGTTTCACCAGATAAAACCTACCAAAATTAACCTGTCCCTTTTTGACAGGTCGGAAGCTAGAGGCGGTAGGGGGCACCGCTACGGATGATGGATTCGCGCACCAGGACATCCATGGCGTCGAGGGTGATCTCGGGCATCTCTCGGTACTTCTGCAGCACCGAGAGCTCGGTGCAGGCCAGAATGACGCGGTCGCAGCCGCTACGGGCGAACTCCCACATCACGCGGTCGAACTTATCCATATCGGGCTCACGTCCGGCCTTCACATCATCGTAGATAAGCGACATCACATCGTTCTGACGTTTCTCGCTGGGATAGACGACCTCAACACCCGCAGCCTTACATTCGCGGCCGTAGACGCCCGCGCCCACGGTGCCATCGGTGCCCATGATGCCGATCTTATGCACCGGCTCGGCCGGCACACTCAGGTTGGGGTCGAACTCGCACTCCCCCATCACCGCACCCGCAAGGGCATAACGAACCGACTCACGCGGCATGTGGATAATCGGCACCTTCGTAAACGACTGGATCTGGTCGTAGAAGTAGTGCGACGTGTTGCAGGGAATGGCAATGTGCGCACAGCCCAGCGACTCGAGTGCCCGGGCACACTCTTTCATGGTCGCCAGCAGCTTGGCATGCTCGCCGGTCTTAATGGCCAGCGTGCGGTCGGGTATGGTCGACTTGGAGAGCACCACCATGTCGATATGTTCCTGATCGCAGGCAGCAGCCGTATGACGCACCACTTGGTCGTAGTAATACGACGTGGCCTCGGCGCCCATGCCGCCGATAACTCCCAGCTTTTCCATCGCCGCCTCCTTGGTGACGCTTGCGCAATTGCGCGTATCATACCCGCGCCCGCCCGATGCAAACCGGACGGGCGCCGCACTCATCTACTTGTAATACGTCTTGAACAGCTTAAAGTGGCGCAGCTTGGTGTGCCACATGCGCAGCCAGCGGTTAAAGACAAAGTCGCCCTTCATAAACGAAGGGTCGGCGCCCTTACCTTCCTTGTCCAGGCGATGCACCTTAGCGCGCAGCTCGGGATCCTTGACGTACTTGTCGACGACGCCCATGGGGACGACCATCCACAGGGCCTCGTCCTGCGCCGTCACAAACTCCGGCTCAAACGGGCGGTTGAACACATACTCGTCCACCACATACTTGGCAACGTTAAAGCCGCTGTTGGTGACGTAGTAGTTGCTGCGGCCCTGGCGCGTGTTGAAATCGAAGAACTTAAACGAGCCGTCGCGCTCGTCGTACTTAACGTCAAAGTTGGAATAGCCCACAAAGTGAAGGTCCTCGAGCAGCTTGCGCACGCCGCCCATGAGTTCGTCGTTGGGCTCGGTAATGATACAGGCATGGTTGCCGACACCGTGGGGCTGATGCTCCTCGAGCAGCACATGGCCCAGGCACATCATGCGGACCTTACCGTTGCGGTCGGAATAGCTGGTGAGCACGCGCATGTACTCGTCGTTGCCGGGCACGCGATCCTGCAAGATCAGATCGTCGGTGTAGCCGCTGGCATACGAATCGCGAATGACCTGTTCCAGCTCGGCGCGGTCGGCAATCTCATAGGCCTTCTTCTGGCCCTCGAACTCATGCTGCCACCACATGATGCCGTCGGAAGGCTTCAGAATCATCGGGTAGGGAAAATCGATCTGGTCGAGCACTTCGGCAGGCGCCTCACCCTGGGCATTGAGCATCGCCTTGGTAAAGGTAAACGTGTGCGGATAGGGCACGCCATGCTTCTCGCACAGCTCGTAGAAGATCTCCTTCTTCTGACACTGTTCAAGCATGCTATAGGGAGCGTAAGGCGCGACGATGTTATCCGCCAACTCATGGGCATCCTTGGCCTGAGCCACGAGGGCAACATAGTTATCGCCACAGCCCACAAGGACAATCGTCTTGTCGGCATGCGCTTGGGCAATGCCGTTGACGGTTTTGAGCATCACGGGCATGGTGTCGATATCCACGTTGGGCGTGTAGTCGATAATCTGGCTGCGGTACGCGGGACCCGTCTGGTACTTGCCAAAGACCAGACTCTTGACCTGGTACTCCTCGTAGAAGGCGCGCGCCACCGAGTAGGCGTTGATGTCGCCACCGAGCAGCACGGGGATGAACTCGCGCTCTGTAAACTGCAATGCCATGGAAACTTCCTATCATGAACTGCCCACACAACGGGCGGTCTTTGCGCAACTGATTTATTCTAGCGTGCCAAGCCGCCGGCGCCCAAAGCTCCACCGTATCTATGGCAATCGACGTAATCGTCCAGCACGAAGGCCAGCACGAAGACGGCGCTCACCGTTGTATGACAATGGGCAATGAACCTACCATTGTTGTAGGATTCAGTGTATTGCCATCCTCGAGCGAAAGGCGCGCACGTGCCCCAAGACCATCCGACCGATAATCCCATCCTCAATGCCGCGAGGCGCGAGCTGGCGGAACGTGCGAAAGCGACCGCTCCCCTGTGCACGGCAAACGACGCCTACAACGGACCCGCCCGCATCGTCTCGATCAACACGTCGGCACACAAAGGCACGCGTAAGTCACCCGTCGCCGACGGGCACGACACCGTTATAGAGCAATTTGGCCTCGCCTCCGACGCACACGCCGGGCATTGGCACCGCCAGGTTTCCTTTTTTGCTGCAGAGTCTATCCAGACGGCGCAGGCGCGCGGGCTCGATGTGCACGAGGGCGACTTTGGCGAGAACTTCACAACCCGGGGCATCAACCTGCTCTCGCTCCCCTTGGGCACACAGCTCAAGCTTGGAAGCGACGTGCTTGTCGAAATCAGCCAAATCGGCAAGGTCTGCCACACACGCTGTGCCATCTACTATCTCGCCGGCGACTGCATCTTTCCCCACGAGGGCGTTTTTGGCGTGGTACTAAAGGGCGGAGAGGTCTACGCCGGCGACGATATCCAGGTAATCAAACTCGGCGACGGCACCTGTTCGTTCACCCCCGCCGAGGCCCTCGAAGAGATTGAGCAGGCTCGCCAGAAGGGCACGCTGTAGTTATAAAACCCCACGTTGAGATGGCTTTTACAGCCCAAAACTCCTCTCAAACAGAGCTCTGTAACGTTAAAGTTGAACTCTATGGTTTCTCAACAATTCATCATAACTGCAGGTCAAAGCCAAAGCCTCAAGTTCAACTTGACCCTTTGGAACCTTTAAGGTTCAAGTTGAGGTCGAAAGCAGTAGTAGAATACCGTTCGAACCATAACCTACGATTGATTGCAGAGGGACTGGATGCAGCATTCGAATCATCGCACCGCAGCGCTCATTGCGTCGAAGCCGGCTCGTATCATCACGAGCGCCGCGCTCGCCGTTGCGCTGACGGCCACGCCGATGCTCTCCCCCGTTGCGGCGTATGCCGCCTCGCAGGCAACGCAGGACCAGCTTTCCGCAGCCCAGCAGAAGATCGAAGCCGCCACGAGCGCCTACAACGACGCCCGCACCAAACTCGATGACCTGCAAAAGCAGATTGACTCCAATGAGGCAAGCATCGAGGAAATCGAGGCCAAGCTTCCCGAGCAGCAGGCCAAGGCAAGCTCCGCCATGCGCGATCTGTACAAGTATCAGAAGGGCACCAATCCCATCGTGAGCTTCCTGGTCAACGCGCAGAGCCTGGGCGAGTTCATCACGACCTGCAAATACACCAACCAGATCACGAGCTCGAGCGTCGACGAGATCGAAGAACTCAATAACATGCAAACCGAACTCGAGCAGAACAAGGCCGAGCTCCAGCAGGCCAAGTCTCAGCTTGAGGCAGAGCAGAAAAACGCCGAGGACGCGCTGGCGCAGGCCCAGCAGCTCCGCAGTGAGGCGCAGGCAAAAGCCGAGCAGGAAAATGCCGCCGAGCTTGCCAAGCTTGAGGCCGATAAGGCCGCTGCCGCCGAGAAGCTCTCGGGCGAGGGCGTAAGCGGCAGCAATTCCAGCAGCCAGGCCACCAACACCAACACCACCATCGACACCACAGTGAACAACGCCAATACAGGTAGCTCCGATTACGATTCGTTCATTAATGAGTGGACAGGCCGCATCGACAATTATCTCGCCGGCTCCCCCATGGCAGGCCAGGGCTATAACTTTGCCGTCGCCGCTTGGAATACCGGTGTCGACCCCCGTTGGTCCCCCGCTATCGCCTGCATCGAGAGCACCAAGGGTGCTTATTGTGCCAATTCTTACAACGCCTGGGGCTGGAGTGCACGTGGCGGCGGTTGGCGCAGCTTTGGCAGCTGGAGCGAGGGCATCTCCGCTCACGTTGCCTATCTGGGCGCCAACTACGGCTCCACCCTTACCCCGGCAGCGGCCAAAAAGTACTGCCCGCCCACGTGGCAGGACTGGTACAACAAAGTCGCCGCTCAGATGAACCGCATCTAAGTGCAACTGCAAAGGGCCCCAATGGGGCCCTTTTCTTTTAGGTAGCGGAGGTATCGACGACGCCGGTCGCATTGGCAACCGCGACTATGACGATCATGCATAGGAGCAGCACACCCAATGCCTTGAGCAAGAGCTTCGCGAGCTTCTTGCCGCGATAGCTGTCGAGCAATGCGAATCGCCGACGAAGACGGCGCTTATCGAGCAGCGCAAAATGCATAAGCACCATAAGGCCATCGACAAAGAAAAAATACTCGATTATGAGAAGCCACGTCGGGTAGCTTTGGTTTGCTCCCGTGGGGTGAAAGACGGCAAAGTGGCTACCGGCAAAGAACACAAGCAGCGAGAAGCAGACGAGCGTATTCCAAATGCGCCCCAGAGACTCCGGAACGCGAGAGAGCAGACCGCATGCAGCGGAGGCGGCAGGGCCAGGAAGCCCTGCGGGTTTCTGGAGCCCTTGGGACGCCAACACTGTCTCCGAGTCTGGAGTACGGACAGGCGCAGGCGCAGGAGGCCGCACGGGGCGACTCAGATCGTATGCCGCGCGCGTCGCCCGTCCCAATGCTTCCGCACTCGCAAAACGCTTGGCCGGATCGAGCGCCATCGACATGCAGACGGCATCGGAAAGTGGAGTGGGAATACCGCGCGCCTCGCATTGCTCGCGCATGTCGAGCCCTGGTTTAGGGTCGACTCCCGTCAAGCAGAAGAACAACAGGGCGCCCAGCGCGTACACGTCGCTGCGCACACTCGTCTGCCCAAACCCATACTGCTCGGGCGGCGCATAGGGTCGCGTGCCAAACTTGACGGTGTCGGCATCGGCGCCATCGCGCCATACGCGCGCGATCCCCAAGTCGATAATCACCAGCGATGAAAATGTCAGGCCGTCATCAGGCGTATAGTTGGCACCTGTCACGATGATATTCGACGGCTTGAGGTCGCGATGGATCACCGGCGCCGACGTCTCCCCCGCTATTGCAAAACCGGCGTGGAGCTCGCCCACGGCATCGCATAGGGCAGGATACAATTCACGCGCATAATCGGGGGTGGCTCCCAGACGGTCCACCAGCGCCCCGAGCGTCTCCCCTTCGATGTATTCCATAACCACGTTGAGCTCGTCGCCCACACGACGACAATCGACGATTCTGGGCAGGTGCTCAAAACGCCTGCCTGCCCGCTGAGCGGCAAACAGACGCTCGTATGCCCCGCCGATTTGAGCCGAAGCATCGATGCGTTTACGGACAAAGGGGCCGAGCGAACCACCGCCGGTTCCTTCAAAGTACACGAGCTCGGTTGCTTCAACGGACGAGCGCTTAAGTACACGCTCCACGCGATAGCTGTCGTCGCGATCGAGCGACGCCAGGTGCTCGGCAAGCGCTGCGGTCAGCTCGTCATCGGAATATGTTGGGCTCTGAGTATCCATAGCCTCCATCATAGCGCAGGGCGCAGACACCCCATGGCATCCGCGTCCCGTTCGTTTGCATCGTTGTTCGACAGCTCTACCGGCTCAGATATCAGCCGCTAACTCACCGTCTCCTCGCCAAGGCGATACAGTTCCTCGTTGACCTTTTGGAGACTGCACCCGCGATCGATGCAAAAGATGATAATCGCATCGCGGCGGTCCTTGCAGTTAAGGACGCTTACCCCGGCAGCCGTCAGCGCACGGTTGGTCTCTTTGAGCGTCAGCGCCATCGCAAAGGCAATCTGCAGCACCTTATTGCGACTCGGATGACGCGCACCGGTAAAGATCTGATAGCCAAAGGTCTCATTGAGATCAGCCATACGGACCACGCGCGAGCGCTCCAAGCCCTTTTCCTGCAGTAGCTGCTTCAGGTAGTCCGAAAGCGACGGGGCGGCAAAGTCGTGCTCCCTGATATAGCCATCGATGTTCGGCGCATCGAGAAGCTCATTGAGCAACTCCTCGGTCGTCTTTTTATCGGACATACGACTTCACCTCCCCCAGTGCATGCAACATGCTAGAAACCGCTTACGTCCGAACGCTCCCAGCTAGCAACCTGGTCGGGAGACACCGTACCCAGCGCCTCGAACTTCCAGGAGCCGCCCGCCTTCAGATGATTGGTGTTTGCAAGAGCCGTTCCAACCTGGTTGCCATCGGCATCATACAGAACATATTCAATCTGAATGTAGCTCTTTTCCTTGTCCGTGTTATTGGTCAGGGTGCCCGTGATCTTATAGGTAAACTGATTGGAAGTGTCTTCAGCCTCGTCAGCAATGGTATACGGTTCTTGCGGTTCTTTTTGCTCCTCAGCCTGCCGTGTCGTCTCGGCAGGTTTTGCCGAATCGCTCGCAGACGAATCGGTTGAGTTGCCGCCCATAGAGCCCACGGCACCGACAATAACCAGCACCACGATGATGCCTAGGACAATCTTACCGATTGGCTTCTTTCCCTCTTTTGCCATTATTCATCCTTCCTACGATCCGGCTACCGTGCCGGTACACAGCACATCGTAGGAAGGATTGAACTTGAATTCATTAGCTGAGAGCCAAGGCTGCGGTAAACGACCAATGCAGTTATCCAAACGCCGAGCAAACGCACTGCGCGCGACCGTCTGCCGGCAGCGATCAACCCACCGTGACGGATTCCCCGGTAAAGGCACTGATCATCAACAGGATAAAGAAGGCCAAATAGCTGATGCTCAGCAGGTAGGCGATGACCAAAAAGGCAATCCATCCTACATTGGTCTTACCGTCGGCGCGGCGCTGTTCACGACTGCGATAAAGCCAAATCGTCACGCCGATGGCAGTGATAAACAGCACAAGTGCTGCCGCGGCAAGCCCGGCAAGCGCAAACATCACGCCAATGCTCACAGCAATAACCGGAAGCAGCAGCAAACCGCACCCGCATCCACCCGGACTATATACGGCAGACTGTCGGCGTCGTTCCATCGTCACTCCATCACAAGCAATCGTTTATAGACATCGAGGCCTTTGAGTAGGATTTCCTCGTCGAAGAGCATGCTATCGGTATGCAGAGCGCTTGTTGCATAGGCGGGGCAGCCATCCGAATCACTCGGGTTGTCTTGGTCCTCTGGCACGCCCGTGCCTAGCAAGAAGAACACGCCCGGCAGATGGCGCTGATAGAACGCGAAATCCTCGGCGATTAGCAGCGGCTCGTCCACGAGCTGCAATTCGGGCAGAGCGGGCGCGATTCGGGCAAACAACTCAGGATCGTTATCGACCGGTGGATAGCCCTCGGCAAAGTCGAGATCATACGTGCAGCCCGTTGCGGCACAGGCATCGTCCAGCACGCGGCGCACGCCTTCGCGCGCCCGGTCGAACATGTCGTCCGTAAACACACGCAGGCTTCCGGCCACATGGGCCTCCCCCGCCACCGCGTTGCAAACGGTGCCAGCCTGCAGCAGGCCAAACTTGCCGATACAGGGTTCGTCGGTGCCCAGCTCGTCCATCAGTTCGCGCTCGGCAACCAAGAACTTGGCAGCCGCCAGCGCCGCATCGTGCGATTCCTCGACCGGAACGCCATAGGTCTTAGCGATATGGATGCTCGTCCCGTGAATATGAATGTGTGTCTCACTCGAGCGCGCCAGCAGCGGGCCAGAACAGCTCGCCAATGTGTTCGCAGTCAGATCGGGCCACACGTGAAAGCCAAAAATGCGGTCGACCCCGTAGCGCTCGAACACACCGCTCTCGCAAACTGTCTTGGCGCCACCAGTCGTCTCCTCGGCAGGCTGGAACACAAAGAGCACGTTGCGCTTGATGGCACCTGGCTGCTCACGAATCGTGCGATCGACAAAGGTTGCCGCCGCAAGGGCCATGGCCATGTGTCCATCGTGTCCGCAAGCGTGCATCTTTCCGGGATGCTTCGAGGAAAAGGCCGCACCCGTCGCCTCCGCGATGGGCAGTGCGTCCATATCGGCGCGAATCGCCGTGGCATGCGCGGCGCCCGTGCCAGCGTCGAAGAAAGCACAAACACAGCTGGGGCAGGGATGGGTCACTTCACAGGCAAGCGAAGCGAGCACGCCCTCGATATAGGCTATGGTTTGAGGAAGATCGAAATCGAGCTCCGGAATGCGATGCAGGTCGCGACGATAGCGACGAAGTTCTTGGAGCTCGGTCATAAAGGATCCTTTCATGGGGCATATCCATTCACACAATATTGTGATACAGGATTGTGGCACACATGTTTCCAGCATATTGCTGCATTTTTTAAACGTTATATACGAATACTCTTGTTTGGTAAAGTGCAACGTGGTAGGGTCTTTACCACTTGATAGAGGCGCGGGCACGAAGAGCCGCGGGCGAGCCGGCAGGCTTTGACCCCGCGGGGAGGCGAAACCCGCCGAACTGGGCTTTTCGGGCACGAACAACCTGGTGGGCCTGCGGGAAATACCCACAGGACTGTCTGCAGCAATGCGGGAGCGCTATCCGGACATTGGGTCCACGCTATGCGGATTCGATGCGCAGATGGCGCCGTCTGGATAGCGAGGTTTACGGGACATGGCATTGACCCCCAACGAAGCATATGCGGCCAAGCAGCCGTTTGTGGACAAGGAGACACTCGAGCATATCGTCGAGCAGTTCCCCACGCCGTTTCATCTATACGACGAGGCGGGCATCCGCCGCAACATGCAAGAAGTACGCGACGCCTTTGCATGGAACCCGGGCTTTAAGGAATACTTTGCCGTCAAGGCCAATCCCAACCCGGCGCTCATCTCCATTCTCAACGAATACGGCTGCGGCTGCGATTGCTCGAGCTATACCGAGCTCATGATCGCCCGCTCGCTGGGTATCACGGGACACGACATCATGTTCTCGTCCAACCAGACCCCCGTGGAGGACATGCAAAAGGCCTATGAGCTGGGTGCCTACATCAACCTGGACGACGCCACCATGGTGGACTTCCTGGACCGGGTGGCCGGTGTGCCGGAGACGGTGTTCTGCCGCTACAATCCGGGCGGCACCTTCAGCCTGGGCGAGAGCGAAGAGGGCTTCCAGGTGATGGACAAGCCCGGTGATGCCAAATACGGCATGACCGAAGAGCAGATGATCGACAGCTACAAAAAGCTGATGGCCAAGGGCGCCAAGCACTTTGGCATCCACGCCTTCCTGGCGTCCAACACCATCTCGGATGCCTATTACCCGGAGCTGGCCGCCATCCTGTTCCGGCTGGCGGTGCGGGTGCACGAGGCCACCGGTGCCCACATCGGCTACATCAACCTGTCCGGCGGCGTGGGCATCCCCTACCGCCCGGAGCAGACCGAGAACGACATCCTGGCCATCGGCGAGGGCGTGCGGCAGAAGTTTGAGGAGATCCTGGTGCCCGCAGGCATGGGCGACGTGGCCATCTTCAGCGAGATGGGCCGCTTTACCACCGGCCCCTACGGTGCGCTGGTGGCAACTGCCATCCACGAAAAGCACATCTACAAGGAGTACATCGGTCTGGATGCCTGCGCTGCCAACCTGATGCGCCCCGCCATGTACGGCGCTTACCACCACATCACTGTGCTGGGCAAGGAGAACGAGCCCTGCGACCACAAGTACGACGTGGTGGGCGGGCTGTGCGAGAATAACGACAAGTTTGCCGTTGACCGGATGCTGCCCAAGATCGACATCGGGGATATCCTTTACATCCATGATACTGGTGCCCACGGCTCTGCTATGGGCTACAACTACAACGGCAAGCTGCACTGCGCCGAGGTGCTGCTGTGCGAGGATGGCTCTCACCGGTTGATCCGCCGCGCCCAGACCCCCCGCGATTACTTTGCAACGCTGGACTTTTTGCCCTTTATGAAGCCCCTGTTTGAGGACTGATCCGACTTTTTGTATCCTGATAAAAAAAGAGGTGTGACCCATGTTTTTTGGCTTTCAGCTTACCCTTGGCCTGATGATGGCCTTTTACGGTTTTTCGGTGATGAAAAATCCCCGCGTGTGGGGCGATCAGGGGCGCAGGGCGGTCAAGGCCGAAAACTTTGAGGAATATTGCCGCCAGAACGGCCAGTTCTTTTTAAAGGCAGGCTGCGTTGTGGCGGTGATCGGTGCACTGGATGCCCTGATCACGCTGGATGCCCTGCTGTACGCTCTGCTGTACATTTTTGGCTTGGCCTTTGCCTTCTACCCCCTTACCCGCTGGTGCAAGCAGAACGAGGGCTTCTCCTGGCCGTGGCCCCACGTCCAGAGCGAGAAAAAGCGCATCAAAGAGCTGCGCCGCGAACAGCAGGCACAGGAGAACGAGGAAAAAGGGGAGAAGTGATCCCCCGGATAAAGCATAAATAGCAAAAGAACAGCTCCCGGTCACGCCGCTTAACGTGACCGGGAGCTGTTTTAGCTTACTGCTGGATAAGTGGGCGCTTACTCGGCGTCCTTCGGGTCGGTCATCAGCTCCTTGATGCTGGGCACAACGCCGCCCAGATTCTGCAGCTCAGAGGGGATGATGATCTTGGTAGCCTTGCCGTTGGCAACCTTCGCCAGCGCTTCAAGGCTGCGGATGGCCAGCACCTTGTCGCTGGGCATGGCCTCGTTCAGCAGGCGGATGGCATCGGCGTTGGCCTTCTGCACAGCCAGAATGGCCTGTGCCTCGCCCTCGGCCTCCAGAATGCGCTGCTGCTTTACGGCATCAGCGCGCAGGATAGCGGCTTCCTTTTCGCCTTCGGCGGCGGTAATGGCAGCCTGCTTTTCACCGTCTGCCTTCAGGATGACGGCGCGCTTCTCGCGCTCAGCCTTCATCTGCTTCTCCATGGCTTCCTGGATCTCACGCGGCGGGATGATGTTCTTCACCTCCACGCGGTTCACCTTGATGCCCCACTTGTCGGTGGCTTCGTCCAGGATGGCGGTGATCTTGCCGTTGATGACATCGCGGCTGGTCAGGGTGTGATCCAGCTCCATCTCACCAATGATGTTGCGCAGGGTGGTGGCGGAAAGGCTCTCGATGGCGGCAATGGGCTGGTTGACGCCGTAGGTGTACAGCTTTGCGTCCATGACCTGAAAGAACACCACCGTGTCGATCTGCATGGTCACGTTATCGCGGGTGATCACAGGCTGAGGGGGAAAGTCTGCAACCTGCTCCTTCAGGCTTACCTTTTTGGCAATGCGCTCAATAAAGGGGATCTTGACGTGCAGGCCGGCAGTCCATGTATCGGAGTAGCTGCCCAGCCGCTCAATGACATATACCTTGGACTGCGGCACAATGACGATGTTGGAAACAATGACCAGCACCAGAACAAAAACAAGCGCAAGGATGACAAAAAACAGAACCATAATACATCTCCTTTGTCAGGTGGTTGTGTGGGGGTTACGGCTTTCGGTCAGAACAGGCTCTACGATGAGCAGGGTGCTGTGGATCTCGGTAACGCGGCAAAGCGAACCGGGTGT
>URTD01000034.1 GCA_900550735.1 uncultured Collinsella sp. | reverse complement strand
GGCGGCGATGCCAAGCCCCAAAAAAGCCTGATACGTTGGATACGAGGGATTGCCGAACATGGGCTAGCACACACCTTCCACAAAGCGGTCGAGCTCAACAAAGCGGGAACCCTTGACCAGTACAACATCATGTTTTTCAAGCGCGCCGCCCATGCGGTCGAGCACCTGCTGATAATCGGAGAACACCTGGATGCGGTCCTCGTCCATGCCCATCATGCGCGCGGCATCGGCCATAAGCTGGGCCAGCTCACCACCCACGCACGCCAGCATGTCGAGCTTCTTGGCGGCGGCATAGGCGCCCACGAGCTCATGCATGCGAGGAGCCTCATCGCCCATCTCGCCCATCTCGCCCAGGATTGCCATACGAGACCCCGTGCACGAAAGCGAGCACAGCAGATCGAGGCCAGCAGCCATGGATTCGGCACTGGCGTTATAGGAATCGTCGATGACGCGGGCACCGCTCTTGGCGCGCTTGATCTCCTGGCGGTGACCGGTGATCGTGAGGCCCCTAAAGGCAGCATCGATCTGCTCGGGCGTCACGCCCAAGCGATAGGCAACCGCGGCGGCCTTAACGGCATTAGGAACGGACTGCACGCCGGGGATGGCAAGCATGGTATCGATCGTCTCACCCTGGCCAAAATCGAGCGTAAAGACCGGACGGCCCTCGTCATCAACACGAACGTCGCGGGCACGGACCTCATCATCGTCCGAGACGCCGGCCAGCATCACGTCGATACCAGCAGGCTGGGCGAACGTATCGCGAATGAACGGCGTAAAGTCGTCCTCGCCGCCCAAAACCAGCAGCGGCAAGAAGTCGCCAGCGGCGCACATACCCTGGACAATCTCGGCCTTAGCGCGGGCGATGTTCTCGCGGCTACCCAAAATGCCGATATGAGAGGTGCCAATCTTGCTCACGATGGCAAGGTTGGGATTGGCGGACTGGGACAGGCGCTCAATCTCGTGGAAATGGTTCATGCCCATCTCGAGCACCAGGACCTCGGTATCGGCCGGAGCGGAAAGCACCGTGAGCGGCATGCCGATCAGGTTATTGAAATTGCCCTTGGTAGCCCAGACACGATAGCGCTTGGCGAGCACAGCGGCGAGCACGTCCTTGGTCGTCGTCTTGCCGATGGAACCGGTAATGCCAACGACCAGGCAGCCAAGCTCCAGACGGTACGCGTGCGCCAAACGCAGCAGAAACTCCTCGGGATCATCGGTCAGCAAGATGGCACAGCCCTTGTCCTGCGCCAGCGAGACCAGCTCAGCCTCGGGCTCACGCGTCATCACGACGGCGCCGGCACCCGACTGGACGGCACGGGAAGCAAAATCATTGCCGTCGACGTTTTCACCGGGAAAGGCGACGAAAATCGTCCCTTCCTCGACCTGACGCGAGTCGATAACGCACCCGCGGCATACCCGATCGGCTTCTCCCGTCACGGTTCGGGCCCCTGTTGCGGCCGCGAGGTTGTTGACGGCGATCTCTATCATTGCAGCTCCCCTGTAAACCTAATAATGCTATCGGCGTATTGTATCCCAGCGCCGCGCATGCGTGGTGCAGGGCATGTGAACACCCCTCATATGGGACAACAAACCACGCCCCAAAGATTGTAACCCCCTACCTCGTGCGCGGGATACCCAGCACGTCGAGCGCGTTGGCCATAATGGACTGGAACGGCACCGCAGCGGCATCTGAACCGCTCGGCGTTCCGTCGAGCGTGATATAGCACAGCACCTTGGGCGATTGTGCCGGTGCAAAGCCCATAAAGGACGACATGTAGTTCTCCTTGAGGTAGCCGCCGTTCTCGTCGGCACGTTCGGCCGTACCGGTCTTACCCGCCACGTCATAGCCGTCAACCGCGCCGCCAACGCCCGTTCCCTCGGACACGACCGTCTGCATGCACGATGTCACCTGGGATGCGGCGTCCTCAGAAATCGCGCGTTCGCCTTCGCCCCAGTCCTTCTCGTCGCCTTTGCTGGACTTATAGAAGTGCGGGGTCATCATCACGCCGCCGTTGGCGATGCCGCCCACGGCACGTGCAATCTCAATCGGCGAGACGGACAGCGCCTGTCCAAAGCTCATCGAGCCCAGCGTGGCGCCGTCATACTGGTCACGCTCCTTGACGATGCCCAGGCTCTCGCCCGGAAAATCGACACCGGAGCTGTGACCGATGCCCCACTTGTCCACATAGGCGGCAAAGTCGTCGGCACCGATCTTGCGCCCCACCAGGACAAAGCCCACATTGGACGAACGGCGCATCATCTCGCGCACATCCATGGTCATGCCATAGTCGCGCTTGTCGGCATCGGTAACGGTATCGTCGCCCACCTTGATGCTCGCCGGCACCTCAAACGACGTACTCGATCGCACGACACCCAAGTCGAAGCCGGCGCCCGCCACGAGCGTCTTAAAGACCGAGCCGGGCTCGTAGGCGTCGGTGACCAGGCGCAAGTTCATATCCTCGGTCTTGGCGTTTTCCAGATCGGTCTGGTCGTAAGTCGGATACGAGCAGGCTGCCAAGATCTCGCCTGTCGTAGGATCGGTGACCAGCGCCGAGCCGTTCTTGGCCTTAGTCTTCTCAACTGCCTCTGCCAGGGCATCCTCGGCCGCTCGCTGGATATTGACGTCGAGCGTCGTCACGATATCAACGCCGTCGACCGCAGCCACCTTTTTATAGGCACCGCCCGCGATATAGCTGCCGTCCCTCGCGCGCTCGCGCACGAGAGAACCGTTCGTGCCGGTCAGAAGCTTGTTGTATTGCTTTTCGAGACCCGTCAAGCCGTCGTTGTCTACATTCACTACACCCAGCACCTGCGATGCCAGATTGCCGTATGGATATACGCGCTTCATGGCCTGCTCAAAAAGCACGCCGGGCAGATTCTTCTTCTCCAGCGCCGCAGCATCGTCTTCGTCCACCTGGCGCTTGATATACACCCAGGTGCCATCGGACTCGACGAGCTTGCGGCAGGTCTTTTTATCGATTCCAGTTGCCTTGACCAGCGCCGACACCGTCTTGTCGACATCCTCGACAAGCTGCGGGTTCACGGCGATGTTGCGACATTCGACCGACGACGCCAGCACGTTGCCGTTGCGGTCGTAGATGGTGCCACGTTTGGCATAGAGGGTCTGCGCAAGCAGGCGGCGCGCATCGGCACGCTCGCGCAGTTTATCGGCTTCGACAATTTGATAGTCGGCAAGACGAAAGACGCCCAAGCCCAAGCCAAACCCAATGAAACCCATGACGGCTTTGCGGCGAGGCAGAGGCGTGCCTGTGAGCCATTCGGTCGACGAACTCTTGCGCGACCTGGTGTTATGCACTTGAGGGCCGCCCGAGCCGCGAAGTCGCGACGCCGGGTCGTTGCCACGGGACCGCCCGGCGTTGTAAGATTGCCGACCCGTTCCTTGATAACCAGAACGTCCCCGCGACGAGGGACGTCCAGAACCGCGGCCCCCATCGGAACCGCGGCGATAGTCATTTGTCATACTCAGCTACCGTCTTGCTACTGAACGGTCGCGGTCGCGTTGGCGCCCGCGGCTGCATCCTGCGAAAAGTCAAGTGTAACGCTCTCGCTGGGCTCCACCATGCCATAAGCGCCCGCAAGGTCGCGAATGCGCGTGTCGGCGCCATAGACCGAATGCATGACCTCCAGGTCGGAGCTCTCATCGGTCGCCTTTTCGAGCGTGTTGGTAAGCTCGGCGTTGCTGTTGAGCACCTGGGCCGTAACGCCGGCGAGCGCCACGCGGGCGACGCCGATCGTCATGAAGATAGCCGCAATGATGCAAAACGTTTTAAGAACGCTCATGAAAACCGGGCTTACCGCCTGGTTTGCCTGACGGCCCGCGCCCGTGTAGACATCAAAGCGCGGCGTGCGCTGCTCACGGGGAGCAACGGGAGCCTGCGGCGTCTCACGATAGGCGGGCATGGCGTTCATATCATAGGCGAGTGCTGCGCTTGAAGTGTTGTAGCCCATGATATGCCGCCTCCCATCCCGAGTACGTTGGTAGTGTGTTTAAGCTTCGTTTATGGTGCGAGCGGGAGGTCCAATATCGCGCGGTCGCGCCTACAGACGCTGCGCCACGCGGATTTTGGCTGATCTCGCCCGAGGGTTGCGCTCAACCTCATCAGGCTGGGCAACCAAGGGTTTGCGGGTGATGACCTTGAGTATCGGCACGTTGCCGCACACGCACACCGGAATCTCCGGCGGGCACGTGCACCCCTGGCTCATCTCCTTAAAGTGGTTCTTTACGATACGATCCTCGAGCGAGTGATACGAGATGACGCAGATACGTCCGCCCGGGTTGAGCCACCTGGTGGCGGCATCAAGCCCTCGTTCGAGCACATCGAGCTCGTGATTGACCTCGATGCGAATGGCCTGGAAACTTTTCTTGGCCGGGTGTCCGCCATGCCGACGAGCGGCAGCCGGGATACCCGCCTTGATGATCTCAACAAATTGGCCGGTGGTTTCGATCGGTTCTTGCTCGCGGCGGCGCACGATCTCGCGCGCAATCTGCGAGGCGAACTTCTCTTCGCCGTAGACGCGTAGAATCCGGGCGAGGTCGTGTTCGTTATAGGTGTTGATGACCTCAGCTGCGTTTAAGGTGTTATTACCCGGATCCATCCGCATGTCCAATGGGGCGTCCTCGTTATACGAAAAGCCCCTGCCAGGGATATCGAGTTGCGGTGACGAAACGCCCAAATCGAACAGGAAGCCATCGACCCCGGGCACCTCGGCCGAGCAAAGCAGCTCGTCCAAGTCGCCGAAGTTGCCCTTCAGCAGCTGGTGCGGAACGCCGGGAACCTCGCGGTCCAGACGGGCGCCAGCGGCCTCGAGGGCCATGTCGTCCTGATCGACGCCGAGCAAAAGGCCCGTCTCCCCCACCTGCGCGGCCATCTTTACCGAATGGCCGGCACCGCCAAGGGTGCAATCGCAGACAACGGAGCCGCTCTTTAGCCGCAGCGACTCAAGCACTTCGCCGAGCATGACAGGTTCATGCCGATATTCTTGTGTCAAGATCCCACGCTCCATCCGTTACCCGTGCCTTGCCCTTACGAGAAGAAGAGGTCCAGCAGGGCCTCATCGTCATCGTCCTCATCGGCCGCGGCGCGATCCCAAACCTCAAGGTGGTCGTAGTTGCCCACAACCGTGACCTCGCGGTCGAGGTTCGCCTGCTTG
Organism: uncultured Collinsella sp.; assembly: GCA_900550735.1. Taxonomy (GTDB): domain Bacteria; phylum Actinomycetota; class Coriobacteriia; order Coriobacteriales; family Coriobacteriaceae; genus Collinsella. The sequence goes on along the minus strand of URTD01000034.1, from coordinate 8,002 downwards.
CGGAGAGACTCGGAAAGACCGATACGACCGGCGCTGTCCACGTCCATCGACGTGGTGCGCTTGTTGATCGCCCTCATGAGCTTCTGGTCATTAATGTCACGCGGGTTAAAACCCTCGTGGCCCTCACGACCCGCGAAGAGTCCTTCGACCCACTTATCGAAGGCCTCGGCAGAGAACACGTACAGAGCATCGACATCCAGGGCTTTGAACACGCGAACGTGCTCTCCAAGCTCCTCGCGAAGGGGTGCAGGCAGGGACAGACGACCTTTTGCATCGAGATTGCGCTCGTATGCACCAGTCATTCCCATGTGCGCCCTCCCCTCGGTTACTCAGATGGCACGTACGCGGGGAACCACCCCGCCTGTCGACGTCATCAATAATATGGGGAACCGCCCCATTTTTCAACACCTTTCCCCACCCCTTCCCCCACCCCGCCCCTCCACTCCACTCACCATATATTGCAAAACACCCCCAAGCATATGTTCGAAAACACAATATGTTGTGTTTTCAGCAAAGGCGTGATGCCACCTGTAGAACCACACCCGCGAACCTCAACCTTCAAGTTGACCTTGAGGCGATTTTTACGTCCCTTTACATGCCGTTCACATCGCCCCCAAACTCCCCCACCCAAGGCACGTGCGGCCCACCACCGCGACGCCAAGTGGCGAAAAATGGGACGGGCCCCAGATTGCCCATGCGCGCGCAAAAGCACGCCGCGGCAATCTGGAGCCCGTCCCCAAATACCTATAAATATGCAGGTCAGCGAGGTGCTAGCGATGTGCCAGCGGGTGCGCCGCCAGATAGACCTCGGTCAGTTGCGTACGATCGACATGCGTGTAGATCTGCGTGGTCGATATATCGGCATGCCCCAAGATCTCCTGTAGCACACGGAGGTCTGCGCCGCCCGCAAGCATATGGGTGGCAAAGGAGTGACGCAGCGTATGGGGATGGAGCCCCACCAGTCCCACCTGGCGCCCGTAGCGCTCACAGATGGCATGGATGCCCTGGCGCGACAGACGGCGGCCGTTCTTATTTAAAAAGACCGCCGAGGTCTCGGTTCCGCGGGCATGGACCGCCAAGCGAGAACGCCCCTCAGTTACATAGAGCGTCAGAGCTCGCGCCGCGCTTCCCACCAGCGGTGACAGGCGTTCCTTTGAGCCCTTACCGCGAACGAGCACAAAGCCATCGTCGATATGGATATCGCCCACATCGAGCCCCACCAACTCGCTCACACGTAAACCGCATCCGTAGAGCACTTCCAAGATGGCATGGTCGCGCAAGCCCATCTCGCCCTCGGGGAAGTCTTGATCGAGCAGCGCCGAGACATCCTCCACCGATAGATACTCCGGCAAACGCTCAGCCTTTTTAGGCAGGCGCAACGCCGCCGTTGGATTTTGGGCCACAGCCCCATCGCGCACCAAAAAGGCATGCAGGCCCTTCACGGCCGCAAGCGCACGCTCCACCGAGGCATCGGAATAGCCCCCATCGCGACGGTCGGCAACAAAGCCCTCCACGACCTGACGGGTCACCTCTTCAAAAGACACAATACCCGCCCGCTCCAGATAGGCGCAGTACGTCGTCAGGTCACGACGATAGGCCGCAATCGTGTTGCGCGCCAAACCCCGCTCGACCGCGAGGTAATCGAGATACTCCCCCGCCGCCACGGCGAGCGACGAGGGAGTAGCTTCGGTATGTTCCTTATTCGCCGGCACCCTTAGTCCGTAGCGAGGTTCATGGGCGTCACCTGCAGACGGTCGACACCCTCGTGCTGGCCGATCGAAGCGCGCACGAACTCGCGGAACAGCGGCTGCGGGTTGGTCGGGCGGCTCTTGAACTCGGGATGAGCCTGGGTTGCCACATACCACGGATGCACGTCGCGCGGCAGCTCGACCATCTCGACCAGGCGCTCGTCGGGCGACAGACCCGAGATAACCAAACCGGCGTCCTCGAGCTGGTCACGGAAGGCGTTGTTGAACTCAAAGCGGTGACGGTGACGCTCGTAGACGAGCTCCTCGCCATATGCCTCGCGAGCAAGGGTATCGGCGGCGAGCTTGCACGGATAGGCGCCCAGGCGCATGGTGCCGCCCTTCTCGGTCACGTCCTCCTGCGAGCTCATCAGATCGATGACGCTAAACGGGCCGTCCGGATCGAACTCGGAGGAGCTGGCGCCGGCAAGGCCGACGACGTTGCGGGCGAACTCGCACACGGCCACCTGCATACCCAGGCAAATGCCCAGATACGGAATCTTGTGCTCACGGGCAAACTCGGCCGCGAGGATCTTGCCCTCCAGGGCGCGCTTGCCAAAGCCGCCGGGGACCAGGATGCCCGAGGCGTCGCCCAAAACCTCGGAGACATTCTGCTCGTCGAGGCTCTCGCCGTCGACCAGCTGGACGTCCACATGGCGATCGTAGAAGACGCCCGCATGGTGCAGGGCCTCGATAACCGACAGGTACGCATCGGGCAGCTGCGTGTACTTACCCACGACGGCGATCTTCACCTTGTCGGCGTGATGGTTGGCGTGATTCTGTTTGCGCAGGAACTCGTTCCACTCGCTCATGTCGCGCTCACGCGGATCCAGACCCAGGCGTTCGCAAATGCGCAGGTCAAAGTCCTGCTCGGCAAGCAGCTGCGGAACATCGTAAATGCTCGCGCAGTCCTCGTTGGTAAAGACGCAATCGGTGTCGACGTCGCAGAAGCTTGCGATCTTTCCGCGGATAGCGTCATCGATATGGTGGTCGGAGCGCAGCACGATGATATCGGGCTGGATGCCAAAGCTGCGGAGCTCCTTGACGGAATGCTGCGTGGGCTTGGTCTTGACCTCGTGGGCGGCGGCGATATAGGGAACGAGCGACACGTGGATGTAGCAGACGTTCTCGGGGCCGGCCTCCTTGCGGTACTGGCGGATGGCCTCGACAAACGGCTGCGACTCGATGTCGCCGATCGTGCCGCCCAGCTCGGTGATGACTACATCGGAGCCGGTCTGCTCCTCGATGCGGCGGAACTTGTCCTTAATGGCATTGGTGACGTGAGGAATCACCTGCACGGTACCGCCCAAAAAGTCGCCGCGACGCTCGCGGGCGATCAAGCTCTTATAGATGGCGCCGGTCGTAAAGTTGGAATCGCGGGTCAGGTTCTCATCAATAAAGCGCTCGTAATGACCCAGGTCCAGGTCGGACTCGTAACCATCCTCGGTAACGAAGACCTCACCATGCTGGAAGGGGCTCATGGTACCGGGGTCGACGTTCAGATACGGGTCGGCCTTCTGCATCGTTACTTTGTAGCCACGCGACTTGAGCAGACGGCCCAGCGAGGCCGCGGTGATACCCTTGCCCAGGGACGAAACCACGCCACCGGTTACGAACACATGCTTGGTCATATTGAGTTACCTGCGCTTCCCGTAGAAGTTGTTTATCCACATCTTACGGGTCTTCATTGTAATACTCGCGCCGCGGACCGTTCGCAATTTTTCTCGCGTGCGATTGCATTTCTCAATCTTGAAACAAAACGCCGCCCGGTTTCCCAGGCGGCGTCGCTGTGGCAAGGGTTACATGCTGCTATCGATCAGCAACCTCGTCCTCGAGCATTTCTTGAACGAGCATGCCGGTACGGACGCCCTCAAGATACCACTTGCCATGTTCGGTGAGGCAAATGCCATTTGCAAGCTGACCGCCGTCGTCGCTATAACGCGAGACGACATCAATCATGCCTTCGGAATCCAAGCGATCGATTGCGGCGCGGGCACGATACGGCGAAACCCCCACGCGCTCGGCAAGCGTTTTGCGCGAGAAACCATACGGCCCGCCATTGTCTTCGGTTTGCCGGTCGATCTCCATCAACACCAGCACCTCGACACGCTTCATATCGTTGACACTCGCACGACCCTTGCCCGCCATAGCAGCCTCCTCAAACCGAGCACGAGCATCTAACGCGCCGTGCGCGACCGACACACCTCACGATGGCAGGTAATATCCATCATGCGGCATCCCGCTAAGGATGAAACAGTTATGGTTATTGTATACCGCTCAAATTGTTTCTAGGCAGGTAAACAGCTATTTTTCGCCGAAATAGGCGCTTTATTGATCAAAAAGCCGTACCGGGCGCTAACCCGATACGGCCAAAATGCAATGCAATTACCGCGGTGCTTCAAACTTAGCGATGGAAGAAACCGCGGCGCTCAAACTTGGGCTCGCAGCACACGTTGATACCCAGTTTGCGCAGTACCGTCTCGTCCGTCGGCGAGATAATCACGCTAAAAAAGGCATCGCAACCGCGCAGCTGCTCCAGGCCCGAAAGGACGCGAGCGGCCGTCTCACTCGTGGCCGAGGTGATCGACAGCGCCATAAGCGTCTCGTCGGTGTGGAGGCGCGGGTTTTTGCTGCCCAGGAAATGCGTCTTGAGCTTGCTGATGGGCTCGATCGCCTCATCGCTGATAACCTCGAGCTCAAGGTCGACGCCCGAGACGTGCTTGAGGGCGTTCATAATGAGCGAACTTGCGGCGCCCAGGCGCGTGGAGGTCTTACCGGTCACCACGGAGCCATCGGGCATGACCATGGCCCCCACGGGACCACCCGTCAGCTGCTCCCTGGTGAGGGCCGCCGAGCGCGCCGGTGAGTAGTTCTTATCGATGCCGGCTTTCTTCATAATAATCTTGAGACGGTCGACTTGCTCATCGCCCACGCCGGTACGGCGCACATTTTCGACCGCGGTAAAGTAGCGGCGGACGATCTCCATCTTGGAAGCGTCGCGGCAGGCATCGTCATCGGTGATGGCAAAGCCGACCATATTGACGCCCATGTCCGTAGGACTCTGGTAGGGGCTCTTGCCCAGGATCTTTTCCATCAGAGCACGGACCACCGGGAAGGCCTCGACGTCGCGGTTGTAGTTGACTGTGGTCTTGTTGTAGGCCTCAAGGTGGAACGAATCGATGATATTGGCGTCGTCGAGGTCAGCCGTGGCGGCCTCGTAGGCAATATTGACCGGATGCGTCAGAGGAAGATTCCAGACCGGGAAGGTCTCAAACTTGGCATAGCCGGCGGCCGTGCCATGCTTGTGCTCGTGATAGAGCTGAGACAGGCAGGTGGCAAGCTTGCCCGAGCCAGGACCGGGGGCAGTGACCACGACGAGCGGTCGGGTGGTCTCGACAAACTCGTTCTTGCCGTAGCCATCGTCGGACACGATCAGATCGACATCGTGCGGATACCCCTCGATGGGATAGTGCAGCTTGGCGGGAATACCGAGCGCGTTCAGGCGGTTGCGGAACACATCGGCAGCGGGCTGGCCGGCGTACTGGGTGATGACCACAGCCGCGACAGCAAAGCCGTTGCCGCGGAACAGGTCAACCAGGCGCAGCACATCCTCGTCATAGGTAATGCCGAGGTCACCACGAGCCTTGTTTTTCTCGATGTGGTTCGCGTTGATCGCGATGATAACCTCGACATCGTCGGCGATGCTCTTGAGCATGCGGAACTTGCTGTCCGGTTCAAAACCCGGCAGCACGCGGCTCGCATGATAGTCATCGAACAGCTTACCGCCAAACTCCAAATAGAGCTTGCCACCAAACTGCGAGATGCGCTCCTTAATGTGAGCAGCCTGCAGCTCGATATACTTCGCGTTGTCGAAACCCTGGCGCATGTATGGCTCCCGTCCCGTTTCCAATTAATGTTCTAGGCGATTATAACGGAGCAGACCCTCCCCAACGCCCAAGCAATCAACTGGCACCAACCAAACACGCCATCGATAAGTTGCGGTGAAATAGTTCCCGTTTAACCCCTCAAGACGGCCAAACAGGAACTATTCCACCGCAACTTCCCCTTTTTGGTTCAAACAAACCTGGCCTTTGTATCAATAATGGAAACGTCGCAGGTTGAGCATAAGCCAGCGAAAGCCCGCCAGAGTAGGCAAAGCGCCCTCTGCACCAACAATGGAAAGCGCCGCAGGCAGAGGACGGACAGCGAGCGCCGTCCAGAACGTACAAGTTGGCATGAAAAAGGCGAGGCATAGACCTTTTGGTCATGCCTTGCCTTTTGAATGACAAATTGTCGTTCTGGACGGCGCGTAGCGTCGACCGGTTCCGCGGTTTGGTAAAACGCCGGAACACAAGAGCGCCCCCTCCCGCGCACGGAACGGAAGGGGGCTAAAGGTAGGAGTCTACCGGTGGGTTGACCCCACCGGACAGACGATGACCAGGTGATCCTTTACAGGATCGTCAAGGTTTCCGTGGGGTACCCGTTGGGTACTTAGAGCAACACGCAGGCGACGGTCAGGATGATGGCGCAGACGACGGAGAGCGCGACGATGAGCTTAAGGGCAAACTTGAGCCAGGTCGTCCACTCGATCTTGGCCAGGGCGAGACCGCCCATGATGGCGCCGGAGGTCGGGGTGAACAGGTTCACGACACCGATGGCGGCGGAGAAGATCATGACCATGACCTCGGGCGAGAAGCCGAGCTTAACAGCCAGCGGTCCCATGATGGGCATGGAGACGGTGGCCATACCGGAGGTCGAGGGGATCAGGAAGGACAGGCCGAAGTAGACCAGGAAGCTCATGGGAGCGAAGATCACACCGGACAGGCCAGCTAGGGCATTGGCGGCAGCGTCGAGGACGTAGACGTCGAGGCCGGTGTTAGCCATGAGGACGGAGATACCACGAGCGAGGGCGATGACGAGAACAACGGACATCATGTCGGCAGCGCCGGTGATGAAGGTGTTGACGATCTGCTTCTCGGACAGGCCACCGATGATACCGATCAGGACAGCCATGAGGAAGAACCAGGTGGAAGCCTCGTCGAAGTACCACTGGCCAATGGGCAGGCCGGTGATCAGGGCAGACCAGCCCTGGACGACGGCGTTACCGTCGGCATCGTAGACAGCGCCAGCGTCAAAGAAGTTGGCGACGCCCTCGTTGAGGTCGGCCAGCGGGATGAAGCCGACGATCATGACGACGAAGGTGAAGGCAAAGGCGATCAGAACACCCTTCTGACGACCGGTGAGCTTGACCTCATTGTGAACCTCGGAAGCAGCCTTGCCGTGAGCCTCTTCGGCGTCCTTGAGCTCCTGCATCGACAGGATGGTGGAACCCTTGTCAGCCTTGACCTTCTTGGCATAGCTCATGACGAAGAAGATGGACATAGTGGTAGTGACAATCCACAGGACGGCACCGAGGCCGATGATGATGGACTGGTTGACCTCAATGCCAACGCCGGTCAGAGCGTCGACGGCAGCGCCGACGGCGAACGGGTTAACCGTGGAGCCCAGGCAGCCGCAGCCAGCGCCGAGCAGGACGGTGGCGGCACCGACCATCGGGTCGAAGCCAGCGGCCATCATGGTAGCGGCGAGCAAGGCGTAGAAGGGAACGGTCTCCTCGCACATACCATAGGTGGTACCACCGAGGGAGAAGATGAGCATCAGCACGGGAATGAGCATGATCTCATTACCCTTAAGCTTCTGCACCAGGACGGCGATGCCGTTGTCCAGGGCGCCGGTCTCGGTCATCATGCCGAGGAAGCCGCCCAGGATCATAACGAAGAGGCAGACGGGCAGAGCGTCAGCGAAGCCCTTAATCGGGGCGGTGCAGAAATCGCTCAGACGGGCGGCAGTAACCGCGCCACCGGACGTGCCGGAGACGATAACGGTAATCACTGCGACAATTGCCAGCAGAGCAAGAAGAATGGTGAACGATGAAGGCATACCGCGCTTTTTCTTAGCGGTCTCAGTCATAGTTCTCATCCCCCCTTCATAAATCATTTACTGATCTCGCCCGAAGCGGCTCTTCCGTGCCGTGCCTGCCGCCTGGTGCGAGATATTTACCAGACAAAGCCGCTCGGGGTGTGCAGCAAGACACCCCGAGCGAGATGCTAGATGCTCTTACTTGAGCGTGGCGTACATGACAGCCTTGATGGTGTGCATGCGGTTCTCGGCCTCGTCGAAGACCTTGGAAGCGGGGCTCTCGAAGACCTCGTCGGTGACCTCCTGCTCGGTGATGCCGAACTGCTCGCACTTCTCGG
>URTD01000033.1 GCA_900550735.1 uncultured Collinsella sp. | reverse complement strand
GCGTCCGGCTGATAACCGGGAGGTCACAAGTTCGAATCTTGTCAGGTCCACCACTTTCTTTCGCAATAAACACCCCAGCGAGAGCCGAGTCGCCGCTGGGGTGTTTATTACTGTCTCCGTGGGGGTTTAGCTCAGCTGGGAGAGCGCGGGCTTTGCAAGCCTGAGGTCAGGGGTTCGATCCCCCTAACCTCCACCATGATGGACCTGTAGCTCAGTTGGTTAGAGCGTCCGGCTGATAACCGGGAGGTCACAAGTTCGAATCTTGTCAGGTCCACCATCAAAACTGTGAAGAGCCCTGAGGCGTTGCCTCGGGGCTTTTTTCTTGTCTGCGATAAATCTCATTTTGGTTTTGTGTGCTGTGCGAAAGATTGGGTAGTATAGCTATTCAATGCGGCGACCCTGCCGCGTGTTATCCGCTACGTACCGGAGGTGTTCCATGGTTCGTGTCGACATAGAGACCATCGTCATGGCCGCCGGTCCCGTGCCATCGCTTATCGTGCTTCGCGAGCGCTGCAGCAAATCGGACTCGCCCGCGCCGTTGCGTTCCCTTTCCATTCAGACTGGTTCGTTTGAGGCTGCTGCCATTAGCCGCGGCATCGATAGCGGCCGCGCCGAGCGCCCGATTACCCATGACCTGCTGCTCGATACTGTTAGCGCCCTGGGCGCCAAGCTCGAGCGCATCGAGATCGTTCGCGCCGAGCCGCCGGTGTTCTACGCGACGATCGTCGTACTGGCCGATGGTGACGAGCGCAAGATCGACGCCCGCCCCAGTGATGCCATTGCCCTTGCCGTGCGCAGCAATGCCCCCATGTTTGTGGAGGACGACATCATGAATCGCCTGGGCACCGTTTCTGCCCATGCCGAGGAAGTTGACGACGAGCAAGAGTTCGAGAAGTTCGACGAGTTCGTCCATACGCTCTCCCCCGATGACTTCTAAATGCGGGGCGTCCAGGCTGCGGAGCGTTCGCTGATGGCTGGCGGTATGTCGGCTGAGGCGGCTGCGATCGCCCGCGAGGCCCAGATGCGCTCGGAGGCTTCTGAGACGGCTCGCATTGCCTATGTGACGCAGGCCCGCACGCTTCGCGAGCGCCGCGGCTCGTTTATCAAGATGGTTGTCGTCTCCGTCCTTGTCGCGGCAATCTGCTCGCGCCTTCGTGGTACAGTTGGTGCGCTTGGGTTTTCGATCTCTACGGGCCTTGTGATCTGGGGTGTGGTCGATGCGGTAATGCTGACCAGTCAGATCAAGGTGCTCGACAAGCGCGCAGCGGACATGATGCGCGCCCGCGACGCTGCCGCCAGGATCGCCGCCGAGGCACAAGAACTGTAACGACGCCAGACTCGATGGGAAGGTCTAAAGATGGCACAGGATATGCAGGACGCCGGTAACGTCTCCGCCGAGCTCGACGCCATGGTGTGCGATCTGATCGGCGCGTTCTTGGACGACCTTGCCGCCGGTGAAAACCCTGGCGTGGTCGTGGCAATTGAGGACGCCGCTTCCAACCGTTATCTGGCGGCGCTCGATGAGGATGGCGAAGAGGCGTGCCTCGAGGCGGCCACCAACTTTATCTCCGAGCACAAGATGGGTCTTAAGGACGAGGGCCTGGGCCGTATCGCTCGCTATGCCATCGGCTACACCGGCTGCGTCGAGATTGACGGCGGCTATCACGATGCTCTGCTCGTGAGCTTCTTCGAAACCACGCTCGAGAGTGGTTTTTCGGCATATGTGCTGTATGAGGGCATGGGCGCCGGCGATGGTTTTATGTGGAGCGACCCTGAACCTGCAGGTGAGGAAACCCCTCTCATCTAAAATCGCTAAAATAAACGAGTTTTCGGTAAAAGGCTCAATATTCCCGCTGAGCGTTGTATCGCTGGGCGGGCCGCATACGCGTGCCGGTTGTATATAGATAGAAGATAGGGGAACTACATGCGCGTAGACAATCTGAGGAACATCGCCATCATCGCTCACGTCGACCACGGCAAGACGACGATGGTCGACAAGCTCCTGCGTGCCACGGACGCCTTCCGTGCCAACCAGCAGGTCGAGGACCGCGTCCTGGATTCCAACGACCAGGAGCGCGAGCGCGGCATTACGATTCTCGCCAAGAACATCTCTATCGAGTACAAGGACGTCAAGATCAACGTCATCGACACCCCGGGCCACGCCGACTTTGGCGGCGAGGTCGAGCGCGTGCTGCGTATGGCCGACGGCGCCCTGCTGCTGGTCGACGCTTTTGAGGGCCCCATGCCCCAGACCCGCTTCGTGCTGCGTCACGCTATCGACACCGGCCTTAAGATCATGATCGTCATCAACAAGATCGATCGTCCGGGCGCCAACCCCGAGAAGGCCTACAACGACTGCCTGGACCTCATGGCCGACCTGGGCGCCACCGACGACCAGCTTGAGTTCGCCATGGAGCACGTGGTCTACGCCAGCGCCATGAATGGCTTTGCCCGCCTTGACCCTAACGACGGCAATATGGACATGTACCCGCTGCTCGACATGATCATCGACGATATGCCCGCGCCCGAGGTTGACGAGAACGCCCCGCTGGCCATGCAATGCGTGACCATCGACCACTCCAACTTCGTTGGTCGTATCGGCATCGGTCGCGTGTACTCCGGCACCATCCACCAGGGCGACCAGATCCTGGTTGTCAAGAACGATGGCTCCAGTGCCACCGCTACCGTCAAGCAGCTCTTTACCTTCGACTACCTGGGCCGTACCGAGTGCCAGGAAGTCGGCGCTGGCGATATCGCTGCTGTCGTGGGTATTGACCGCACCGATATCGGCGATGTTTACACCGACCCCGAGAACCCCGTCGAGCTCGAGCCCATCGAGATTGACCCGCCGACCCTGTCCATCGTCTTTGAGGCCTCGACCTCCCCGCTCGTCGGCCGCGATGGCGACATCGTGGGCGCCCGTCAGCTTAAGGAGCGCCTGTTCAACGAGGCCGAGAACAACGTGACCATGAAGATCGAGGAGCTCGAGGACAAGAGCGGCGTCGAGGTCTCGGGCCGCGGCATCCTGCACCTGTCCGTCCTGATGGAGTCCATGCGCCGCGAGGGCTTTGAGTTCCAGGTCGGCCGTCCCCGCGTTCTGTTTAAGAAGGACGAGAACGGCAACAAGATGGAGCCCGTCGAGCAGGCTGTCGTCGAGTGCCCGGACGAGTACTCGGGCAAGGTCGTTGAGGTCTTCGGTACCTCCGGCGGCATCATGACGAGTATGGACACCTCGGGCATCGTGACGCACCTCGAGTTTAAGATCCCGACCCGCGGCATCATGGGTCTTAAGAACCGCATCATGAATGTCACCCACGGCGAGGGCGTGTTCTACCACACCTTCCTGGAGTACGGTCCCTACGCCGGCGAGATCGGCAACCGTCAGAACGGCGCCATGATCTCCATGACCACCGAGAAGGCCGTTGCCTACGCTCTGGGTACGCTGCAGGAGCGCGGCCAGCTGTTTGTTGAGCCGGGCACCGAGTGCTACGAGGGCATGATCGTGGGCGAGCGCAGCAAGGCTGGCGACATGGTCGTCAACATCGCCCGTACCAAGAACCTGGGCAACCAGCGTTCCTCGACCTCCGATATCTCCGTCCAGCTGGTGCCGCCCCGCACCTTCTCGCTGGAGGAGGCGCTGGAGTACATCGCCGACGACGAGCTGGTCGAGATTACTCCCAAGAACATCCGCCTACGCAAGCGTCTGCTCAACGCCACCGACCGCAAGAAGGCTGCCGTCCGCGCCGGCCAGGTCAACAAATAAGCGCTGGGCTTTATAGCGTCTAACAAGAAAGGGCGTCGACCGCGATGGTCGGCGCCCTTTTTGGTGCAAGGGGGACGGGTTCGTTTGCGCCGCCACAAAGGTGCTTGGCATCTTTGTGGCAGTTAGCTGCTAAGCGGTGGGGAGTCCCGGCGTGTTAGTCGGCTGCTGCGGCTTGAGGCGGGCGTTGCGCCAGATGATCTGGATGATGTAGCCGAGCATAAAGACAAAGGCCACACCGCTGATGAAGCCGCCTACGAGGGGAAGCCCTGTGAGGGCGCCTGCGGCGATGCCACCCACGGCTGCCATGGCGTAGCGGTTTTGGCTGTGTCCGACCATGCGGGCGATCGCGCACCCCGCAAAGGCGTTCGACACCAATGCGATGCCGATAACGCCGCACATGAGGGCTCCGGCAAGCGATAGACCAGCGATGGAGATAATCAGCAGTAGGACGGCGGGGACGATAGCAATCGTGCCCAGAAGACCGCTCACCCACAGGGGCGTGGGGCGCTGGTGGAGCATGCCGGCGGCGCTGGCGGTCGCGCGCGGAAAGACGAGCTCGAGTAGCAGGGCGACAAAGCAGGTGGAAAGCGCCGCGGCGACGGTGCCGCCGATGACATCGTTAACGGTGGAAGTATCCTCGTTTTCGGTGCGGTCGATCTTGAGCGCGCCGACCTCGGCTCCCGCGGCGCGCTCGGGGTCCTCGGAGACGTGCGCGTACACGGTGCCGGTGATGTGGGCGTTCTTGCCCAGGATGAGCTTGTCGGCCCAAACCTCGACATCGCCATCGACGGTGCCATCGATGGTTACCGTGTCGCCCGCAAGCGCTGCCGACCTGGCGGAGCCGCGCAGGGCAACCGTCTCGCCCATCGCATAGAAACAGTTGGCGGTGCTACCGGTGTTGAGCACAACGTGCTGGCCGGCCACCGTGACGCTGCCATCAACCGTGGTCTTGGCGATGTCGATGGTGCGCGCCGCCAGGCGAATGGCGCCGCCTACGGTGCAGTCGCGAATCGATAGGCTCTCGCCCGCCGCGATAATATCGCGGCCGATGGAGGCATCGTCCAAGTTGAGGGCCTGGCCGGCCCAGTACAGGTCACCATCGACGCCGGACGGATTGGCGTCATTGTCGGTCGCAAGTACATTGCCTGCGGTGTCCGTGCCGGCGAACGACGCCGTGGGAAGCACGGTGATCGCCAGCGCGATGAGCGCGAATAGGATGGTGATGCGGCCCCACGCTTTACGGCGCTGGCTCGACGGGAATTGATTGCAGGGCATAGTGAATCCTTTGTTAGATACTCGGCATATACCTAACAGGGTACCCAACGCGTGGGCGCTCTAAAAGAACCTCTCGGTTGCATTTCGAAGGGTCGTGCCGTGCTGTCTACTTTTTACGGTGCAAAAAGCGCGCGATATCTTCTTCGGTGGGGCTTTTGATGTCAAAGCGCAGCGAGAGCCAGCGCAGACCCATGGTCACGACAACGCATACGACCAGCGCGGCGACATTGCTCATGATGCCGCTCATAACGAGACACACATAGCTTGTCGATCCGGCGATGGCGGCGATGGCATAAAAGTTAGTACGTTGGAAAATGCCCGGAACCACGCCCATAAAGCCGTCGCGCAGCATGCCGCCGCCCACCGCGGTAAAAAAGCCCATCATGATGCACACCGCCGGCGCAAAGCCGTAGACCAGCGCCTTGTCTGCGCCGGTTGCCGCATAGATGCCGACCGAGATGATGTCGAGCAAGGGGATGAGTTTTTCGGGCTTGTCGACGATAGCCGGGAAGATATAGATGATGGCTGCCGTGGCAATGGAAAGCGGGAGCGCCATCGGCTGGTTGAGGATGTAGACGTTGCCTACCTGCAGCGTCATATCGCGTAAAAGACCGCCGCCCAGTCCGCAGACCACGGCGAGCGCAACTGCACCCACCAGGTCGAGCTTATGCTCGCGCGCAACCAGCACGCCCGAGATCGATGCAGCGACAACAGCGAACATCTCGAGCCAAAACGGAATAGCGACCATGGCATCCGAGGCATGTGAGGTAATGGTTATGGCGGCGACGACGGGCAAGATGGGGTCCTTTGGGTTACGGATTTTGACAATGCCCGTACATAGTACATGTTCGGCGCCGATTGCGACCCTATTGCTCGGCAAACGGTCGGGACTGGATGCGGGCGTGGCGTTGTTGGAATGCCGGGGGTCCAAAACGTGTACGTCAGCCTCCAAAAACGACATTTTTCGGCATCTTTGGAGGGTGACGTACGCGTTTGCATATCATGCGCGGCATGCATGAGTCGATTTACTCACATCCAGTATATTTCCCCACTTCAACGGACATAAGAGTTGTGTATCGGCTCAAAGCGAGAGGTCATCAATGGATACCCCTGTTCTCATTTCGCATAAAACCGCACGGCTCGTTCATCATGCACCTCAGAATTTGGTGCAGCCTCTCGCACAACGCGACTACCAGATAGGCGCACGAGGCATCTCCACCCAGCAACGCGTTGCGCGCATACGACAGGCCCTTACCGACTGCGGCATTCCGCCCGATATGCTCAAGACTATCGACATCTCGGTTGTATTCGAATTCGAGCGAATTCGAACCAAAGGCGTCATCTGCCACATTCTTGGACAAAATCTTCCCTACGAGCATATTGACGAGTTGACGCCCGGAATCTTCATCACCGACGAAGCCTTCACCTTCGTGCTCGCTGCCGAGTGGATGGATAGGATCGAATACCTCGAATACGGCTATGAAGTTTGCGGCGATTATCGCATGGGGCTCAATCCCGCCGACCCTTATACCGAGCAACCAGCCACCGCGTCCAAGGAACAAATTACCGAGCTGCTCGATATGCACCCCGGCAAACCCGGTGCCACACGCGCGCGACTCGCACTCAGACATATCTACGACCATTCTGCCTCGCCTATGGAGACCGCTTCGGCAATCGCCCTCTCGCTCCCAACAAGCGAAGGCGGTGTTGGCATTCGAGGCATCGAGCTCAACAAACCGCTTGAAATCCCTCAACGTCTTTGGCACTGCGCCAAAGCTCGAACGCTCAAAATCGACACGCTCGTTACCTATAAGCGCAGGGAGCTCGGTATTGAATATAAGGGCGGCTTTCACGATGAGTTCGAGCGCAAGGGAGCAGATGCGGAACGAGAGGCCGTTCTCGCCCAAATGGGATATCGAATCGTTACGCTCACTTCGGCTCAGTTCGGCAGTCAGCTTGCCTTTCACCGCGCCATGAACAACATTCGCGAAGCACTCGGCATGCCTCGATGCACCGATACCGAGTACCAACGAAAGCAAAATGAACTGCGCAAGGCACTTATCCGCAACTGGAAGAGCGTACAAGGCGAAGAGACGCTTATCGAGTAGCGTCGCTCCCACGAGCCCGATCCAAACGTGTACGTCAGCCTCCAAAGATGTCGAAAATTGTCGGTTTTGGAGGGTGACGTACATGTTTTTGGTGAGGGGCGGGTTCGAATCCCTCCTCCTGCGCGAAATTGAAATGTGCCCAAAAAGAAAAAAAGCCCCATTGCTGGGGCTCATACCATCTAATGGCGGAGGAGGAGGGATTCGAACCCTCGTGACCTTATACAGGCCAAACGGTTTTCGAGACCGCCGCATTCAACCACTCTGCCACCCCTCCGCGTGGGGTAAAAACAAAGCAGGCTCGAAGGCCTGCTTTGGAATTAACTGGCGGAGAGTCAGGGATTTGAACCCTGGAGACGCTTTTGACGCCTACACGATTTCCAATCGTGCTCCTTCGGCCACTCGGACAACTCTCCGTTAAATGCGAAAGTCAGTATACACGAGGAATCGCAAAGTGCAAACAGAAAAGTTGGCATTTTTTAAAACGCTCGGCCGCGCTTGGCGTTGCAGTGGGGTTTGAGGTGCCAAAAAAACGGCTTCCGACCAGCGTGGTTGATCAACTCAATTGTTCAAAAGGGGTATTCATAAGCGACTTGGTAATGAATTTAAAAATCTTTGGGTGGTGCTGTGGACCGCTGGTATGCATTTTGCGACCACAGCCTTGTGCCCGTTGACCTGCGGCTTGGCTCAGCTTGTCCCCGCGGCATCGTATCTTGTCCACAAATCCGTCAAGCTCTTGGTCGGCATTTGGTTGGAATGCGCATGAAACGTGGTGCGAGCATGGGCATATGTGGAGGTCATGAGGTTGTAGCTGCATATTCTTGCGGCCTGGGAGGTTGAAAGATATTATTACTAAGTCTTTTCCTGCTTCAGGCGCACCTTCACGACCTGAAGCCACATTTGCCCAGAGGAGGTGACAATATGAAGGCTTATGAACTGCTGTTCTTTGTTGACCCGTCGCTCGACCCCGAGACTCGTCTCGCTGTTATGAAGCGTATCGATACCACGATCGCTGAGGGCGCTGGCAAGGTCGACTCCGTTGACGAGTGGGGCAAGCGCAAGCTCGCCTACGAGATCAACGACCTCACCGATGGTGACTACACCCTCATCAACTTCCACGCAGATCCTACCCAGATCGCCGAGCTTGATCGCGTCCTGCGCATCACCGACGCTGTGGTCCGCCACATGATCGTCCGTCGCGACGACCAGGAGTAAGACTGTCGTTTTGGACTGGGCTTGTGCCCCAAGAGGAAGTAGTGAGTTATGAGCATCAATCGAGTGAACATCACCGGTAACCTCACCCGCGATCCCGAGCTGCGCGCCACCGCCGGCGGAACCCAGGTTCTGTCCTTTGGCGTCGCCGTGAACGATCGTCGCCGCAACGCGCAGACTGGCGAGTGGGAGGACTATCCCAACTTTGTCGACTGCACCATGTTCGGCACCCGCGCCGAGGCCGTGAGCCGTTTCCTGGCAAAGGGAAACAAGGTCGCGATCGAGGGCAAGCTGCGCTACAGCTCTTGGGAGCGCGACGGCCAGCGCCGGAGCAAACTTGAGGTCATCGTCGATGAGATCGAGTTTATGAGCTCCCGTGGTGGCCAGGGTGGCTACGATCAGGGCGGTTACGCCCCCGCAGCTTCCGCGCCCGCAGCACGTCCTGCCGCACCGGTGGCTACGCCGCCCGCGGTCGACGTCTACGATGAGGACATCCCGTTCTAAGGGTTGTTCACCTATTTTTGAGTGAGAGGCGGCTTCGGTTCGCCGAAGTTGCCAAATGAAAGGTATTTTGACATGGCTAATGATTTTTCTGCACGTCAGCCGCGTCGTAAGTACTGCCAGTTCTGCAAGGAGAACACTGAGTTCATCGACTATAAGGACACTCAGCTTCTCCGTAAGTACATGACCGACCGTGGCAAGATCAAGCCCCGTCGCGTCACTGGCGCTTGCACGCAGCATCAGCATGACATCGCCAACGCCATCAAGCGCGCCCGCGAGATGGCTCTCCTGCCGTACACCGTCCCCGTGGTTTCCTCTCGTGGCAACCGCGACCGCGGCTAAGAAGGGAGACACATCATGAAGGTTATTCTTCTCGATGAGATCAAGGGCAAGGGCGGCGAGGGTGACGTCGTAGAGGTCGCTCAGGGTTACGCTGAGAACTTCCTGTTCCCCAAGAAGCTCGCTGTTGCCGCCACCAAGGGCAACCTCAAGCAGCTTGACGAGCGTCGCAACAACATCGCCAAGCGCGAGGCCGTCCGTCTGGCTACTGCCAACGAGACCAAGGCTGCCTTCGAGGGCAAGACGGTCACCGTTGACGTCAAGGTCGGCGACGAGGGCATCCTCTTTGGCTCCGTTACCGCCGCTATGGTCGCTGACGCCATCAAGGCTCAGCTCGGTATGGACATCGACCGCAAGCGCGTCGAGCTCGGTAAGCCCATCAAGGTTGCCGGTGCCCACACCGTTGCCATCTCGCTGTACCGCGAGATCAAGGCCGAGGTTGTCGTTCTCGTCGGCGTTACCGCCGAGGAGCTCGCTGCCGAGGCTGAGGTCGAGGAGGCCGCTGAGGTCGCCGAGGCCGAGACCGCCGAGGTCGAGACTGAGGCTGCTGCCGAGTAGCATTTGCTGCAACGCAACAATCTTGTTCTAAGAAGGGCGCTCTGGGAAACCAGGGCGCCCTTTTGTTTTTTGCGCTGAGTGAGTGTCATGGTGAACGTTGCGTCGAAGTCCTATATACAGGACCGTTCATCCGTTTGGTTCGGTGATGATTGGCGGCGCGCGGCGCGTTTTGGGACCGTGGCTGATACTATGGATGCTCGCAAGCGATATGAATGAGGATGCTCATGGCATATGACGATAGGGAGACGGGGCTGACGGTCGAGGACCGCGGCTCAAAGTTGGGTCTTCCCCAAAACCAAGATGCAGAGGCCAATGTACTGGCCGCTATGCTGCTATCGCCCGAGGTGGTCGAAGAGGCCCAGGTCGAGCTGCAGCCCGATGATTTCTACCGGCCCATTCATAAGACCATCTACACCGCGATGGTCGATATGTACAACAGCCGCATTCCCATCGACTCCATCTCGCTGATCGATTACCTGCGAAGCATCAACAAGCTCGATGCCGTGGGCGGCGAGGCCTACATTTTGGAGCTGATGGGTCAGACTCTGTCGCTCGTGAACTGGCAGCACCATGCCGCCATCGTTCGTCGCGATTCGATGCTGCGCGAGCTGATCGGCGCCACCAACGAGATCAACGCGCTGGCATATAACGCCCCCACCGACACCAAAGAGGTCGTGGAGCTAGCCGAGAGCAAGCTGCTCAAGGTCACGGCACGCGAGGTCAAGTCGAGCTACAAGACGCTGACCGAGTTTATGGTTGAGGCCTATAACGAGGCCGAGGAAGTGTGTCAGGCCGGTGGTCAGGCTGCGGGCGTGCCCACGGGCTTCCCGTCACTCGACCGCATGCTCATGGGCTTCCGCGAGGGCCAGCTCATCATTATCGGCGCCCGCCCTGCTGTGGGTAAGACGTCGTTCGCCCTGAATCTGGCGCTCAACGCTGCCGCTGCCGGTTATACCGTCGGCTTCTTCTCGCTGGAGATGTCGGGCAAAGAAATTGCCCAGCGTCTGATTTGCGCCTACGCCATGATCTCGATCAGTGACTTCCGCATGGGCCGCATTAGCCCCGAGCAGTGGGCCAATATCAACGAGGCCACGCAGACCTTGTCCAAGCTCGATATTCTGATTGACGATACGCCCGGCACCACAGTGACCGAGATTCGCGCCAAGAGCCGCCGCATGCTCCATAACAAGGAGAAGGCAATCATCATCCTGGACTACCTGCAGCTGGTGAGTCCTCCGCCGGGACGCCGCTCCGAGAGCCGTACCGTCGAGGTTTCGGAGATGTCGCGTGGTCTGAAGATCATGGCCAAGGAGCTCAAGATCCCGCTCATCGCGCTGTCGCAGCTCTCGCGTCAGGTCGAATCCCGTACCGGCAAGCGCCCGCAGCTTTCCGACCTTCGTGAATCGGGCTCCATCGAGCAGGACGCCGATATCGTTATGTTCTTGGACCGCTCCGCCGACGAGGCCGAGGCCTCGCGCGACGATCGACCCGACGAGGGCGTTACGCGTATCGTCGTGGCCAAGAACCGTTCGGGCCCGATCGGCGACGTCGATCTGATGTTCCTGCCGGCATCCACCAAGTTCTATGAGCTTGATGGGGCACATGCCGAGGAGTAGGACAGGCGCCCGTTGCACGGGTATACTGGGAATGTTTTGTGCTTCTGCGTGCCGGCGTGGCGCGTAGACAGTCCATGAATGTAAGGAGTAAACATGCCGTCAACCGTTTTGGTCGGTGCCCAGTGGGGCGATGAGGGCAAAGGTAAGATTTGCGACCTGGTCGCCGGCGACTTCGATGCCGTCGTGCGCTACTCGGGAGGCAACAACGCCGGCCACACCATCGTCGTCAACGGCAAGAAGTACGGCCTGCACCAGGTGCCCTCCGGCATCATGTATTCCGATCACGTGTCGGTGATCGGTAACGGCTGCGTCGTCAACCCCAAGGTTGTCCTTGAGGAGATCGATATGTTCGAGGCCGACGGCATCACCACCAAGAACCTCAAGATTAGCGGCAACGCGCATGTCATCATGCCGTACCACATCGATCTGGATGGCGCCTTTGAGCAGAAGCTCGGCAAGAAGAACATCGGTACCACCAAGCGCGGCATCGGTCCGTGCTATCAGGACAAGATGGCGCGCATTGGCCTGCGCATGCAGGACATGCTGGACGAGGCACTGTTCCGCGACAAGCTGGAGACCGCTCTCGCCCGCGTGAACCCCGAGCTCGAGCTCATCTACAACCTGCCCACCTACACCGTGGACCAGATTTGCGACGAGTACCTGCCGATGGCCGAGCGCCTGCGTCCCTACATCACCGAGACGAGCCTGCTGCTCAACAACATGATCGATGAGGGCAAGAACCTGCTGTTTGAGGGCGCCCAGGCGACGCTGCTCGACATCGACCACGGCACCTATCCGTACGTGACGTCTTCCAACTGCACCGCCGGCGGTGCCATCACCGGCTCTGGCGTGGGCATGAAGAACGTCGACCGCGTGCTGGGCGTCATGAAGTCCTATATCACCCGCGTCGGTTCGGGCCCCATGCCCACCGAGCTTTCCTATGAGTCCGAGGCTGGCCACACGCTGACCGAGGAGGGCTATGAGTACGGCGTGACCACCGGTCGCCGTCGTCGTTGCGGCTGGTTTGACGGCCCTATCGCCAACTATGCCTCGTGCGTCAACGGCCTCACCGACATCGCCGTGACCAAGCTCGACGTGCTTTCGGCCTTCGACACCATCAAGGTGTGCGTGGCCTACGACGTCGATGGCGAGCGCTACACCAGCGTGCCCGAGCATCAGGTGCGCTTTGAGCATGCCAAGCCCATCTACGAGGAGCTCCCTGGCTGGAAGTGCGATATCACCGGTTGCCGCAGCTTTGACGAGCTGCCGCAAGAGGCTCAGGACTACGTGGCGTTTATCGAGGATCTGGCACACACCCGTGTGACGTTCATTGGCGTTGGCGCTGGTCGCGAGCAGATCATCAACCGATTCTGGAAGTAATCGGGACTATTTGGTTATTGCGATATACCCCTTTGCAGCCCGGACGGGCGGCCGAGGGGTATATTTGCTTGCAAAGGGCTCGCGCGGAGCGGGCCGTTAATCCATAGAGGAGGCACCCTTGAAGGCGGACACTCAAACCATCGACATCCTGTTGTTGGGCAGCGGCGGCCGTGAGCATGCTTTGGCAGCCAAGCTCGCAGCATCACCGCGCGCCGGCAAGCTCTACATTGCGCCGGGTAACGGCGGCACCGCGAGCTGCGGCGAGAACGTTGTTCTCGACGACTGCGATCCTGCGGCCGTGGCGGCGTTTGCCCAGAGCCACGGATGCGGACTCGTGGTAATTGGCCCCGAGGCTCCGCTTGTGGCGGGCGTGGCCGACGCCGTGCGTGCGGCGGGTATTCCCTGCTTTGGCCCGGGTGCCGAGGGCGCCCAGATGGAGGGCTCCAAGCTGTTCTCCAAGCAGCTCATGGAGCGCGCGGGTATTCCGACGGCAGCCTACGGCTCGTTTACCGACGAGGCTTCGGCTCTCGCCTACGTACGCGAGCAAGGCGCCCCGCTGGTCGTTAAGGCCGACGGCCTTGCCGCGGGCAAGGGTGTTGTGGTTGCCGAAACGCTTGATATGGCGCTTGATGCCGTTGAGGCTTGCTTTGACGG
>URTD01000032.1 GCA_900550735.1 uncultured Collinsella sp. | reverse complement strand
ATAAAGCTATGGATAAGCGAGCGCGTCAGCTCGGTATAAGAAAGCTGGGCGAGCGTCTCGCGTTTACGCGACTCCAGGCGCGGGCCAGAATCCGCCGGTTGCACCCCACGGCGAAGCTCACATGCCGGATCGTCGACGCTGGGCAGCGTGGTATCGCGGACCAGAACATCCTTGATCATGAGCTTGGGCTTCACACGCCCCTGCCAATGCTCGGCCACGGCCTCGAACACCAAATCGACGGCGCTATCGCAGTTGATGAGCTTATCGATTTGCGGCACGCGGAACATAATGGCCGGCACGCTCGCGGCGCCATCGGTCGCCACAAAGCGCATGTGCTCGCCGGTTTTGCCCACCACGGCGCGATCGCACATCGTCACGCCCTCGGCGGCCAGCAGCGGCACCTTGTTGCCCTGGCCAAACGGCTCAAGACGGGAAATCTGCTCTATAGTCTCGATATTCAGCTCGGAAAGGTCGACCGTGGCGGCAACCTCGTCGATGTCTTCAAAGTCCTCGGCGGGAATCTCCGATAGCACGGCGGAAAGGCGACGACGGAACTCGTCGAGCTTGGATGCCTCGATGGTCACACCCACCGCACCGGCATGTCCGCCGCGACGAATCAGCAGGTCGGAACAGCGCTCGACGGCGTCAAACAGGTTAACTTTGCCCACCGAGCGACCAGAGCCGCGCGCGATACCGTCCTCGATCGAGAACAGCAGCGCCGGCACGTGATAACGGTTGGTCAGACGGCTTGCCACGATGCCCTTGACACCCTCGTGCCAGCCTTCGCCGCCCACGACGATCGCGCGCCCGCCGTCATAGGTCTCCTCGACCTTTGCCATGGCATCGCGCGTGAGCTCCGCCTCGATCTCACGGCGCTGGCGGTTGATTTCCTCGAGCTCAGCCGCCAGCGCGCTTGCTTCGATGGGATTGCGGGCAAGCAGCAGGTCGAGCGCCAGCTTGGGATCGGCCATGCGACCGGCAGCGTTTAAGCGGGGAATGAGCGAGAATGACAGGCCATCCGCCGTAATGCTCGAAAGATCGGCCTTGGCAAGTGCGGCAAGCGCGATATAGCCGGGACGGGCCGTCACGCGCATCTGCTGGATGCCCTCGGCGACCAGCGCGCGGTTCTCGGGCGTCAGCGGCATCATGTCGGATACGGTGCCCAGCGCCGCGACCTCGGTCAGCGAACGCCAATACGACGGCTTGCCCAGGCGCTCGCCCAGAACCTGCACCAGCTTGAGCGCCACGCCGGCACCGGCAAGCTCACGCGAAGGGCCCTCGTCCTCGAGCTTAGGGTCGGTCAGGGGCACACCCTGCGGCACCTGGTCGGAGGGCTCGTGATGATCCGTGACCACCAGCTCGATCCCCAGGCTCTCCAGATAGGAAACCTCTTCCTTGGCGGCAATGCCGTTGTCGACGGTCACGATCAGCTGAGGATGAGCGAGCTCATTAACGCGGTCGAGCGCCGCACGCGACAAGCCATAGCCCTCGTCAAAGCGATGCGGAATAAACGGCGTTACATCGGCGCCAAACGTGCGCAGTGCCTCGGTCAGCAGACAAGTCGACGTAATACCGTCGACATCGAAGTCGCCGAAAACGGCAATGTGCTCGTGGTTGCGAATAGCACGCTCAACACGGTCGGCAACGACCGACATACCCGGAATAATGAGCGGGTCGGCCCAATCGCGGTCGAGCGAAGGCGTCAAAAACAGCTGGCCCTCCTCAATGGAGCCAATGCCGTGCGCGACCATGATGCGCGCCACCAGCCCGGGAATGCCCAGACCAGCCGAAAGCTCCTTTTCGAGCTCGGGGTTTTGCCGAGCGACCGCCCAGCGATGTGTCGTCTTAAGCGATGACATAGGCGCCCACCCCCGATAGGGGCAGGTCGCCGCGATACCTCTCACGGTCCATAGCGATGAGTCCTCTGTGTATGCCCGCTTCGGCAGGCAGATCTGTTGAACGGATTTATTATACCGTGCAGTACGGACGCAAAACGCCGCGGTGCGCCGCGGTTTCGGCAAACGATGGCGGTAATGGCCTCGAAATAATCGAGCGCTTCAGCCGCACGGACACATACGAGCGTCTAGCATATCCATACAAACAAGTTCGCGGATAAAGGGAGTCACGGGGCATATGAAGCAATGGGCTGGACTGGGAAAGTTCCTCGCGGGGCATATGCAGATCATCGTTCCGATTTGCGTGGCGCTCGGCGTGCTCTTTCCCCAGCAGATCGGCGTGCTCAAGCCCATTGTTCCCGCCCTCTTCGCCTTTATGACGTTTCAGGGTGCGCTCAGCAACACCTTTCACCAGGTAGCCGAGGTGTTCCACCGTCCGCTGCACCTGATTCTGGCGTTGCTGGTCTCGGCAGTGCTTATTCCCAGCGCGGCCTATGCCATGGGATCGTTGTTCTTTGGTTCCAATCCCAACCTTGTCTGCGGCATCGTGCTCGAATACAGTGTGCCCGTGGCAGTCACCGCTTTTATGTGGATCAGCATGTTCGGCGGCAACGGCCCGCTCGCGCTCACCATCATCCTGACGTCCTCGGTTATCTCCCCTGTGACGATTCCGCTCACGCTTAAGCTCTTGCTGGGTGCCACCGTCTCGATCGATGTGCCGAGCATGATGCAAGACATGGCCTTTATGATCGCCATCCCCGCCGTGCTCGGCATCGTGATCAACGAGCTCACGCGTGGATGGGGACACGAGAAGCTCTCCCCCGCGCTCTCGCCCGCCTGCAAATTCATGATGATGGGCGTTATCGCCTCCAACTCCACCGCCATGAGCGAGTACGTGCTGCACATGAACGCGGTGCGCTTGGAAGTCGCCCTCTTTATTTTGGTCTTCACCGTCAGTGGCTTTGTCGTCGGTTTTCTGGTCGCCCGCGCGCTGCATCTGCCATATAGCGAAACGACCACCATGTGCTTTACCTGCGGCATGCGTAACATCTCTTCGGGCGCCGTCATCGCCACGCAGTACTTTCCGGGCGAAGTCGTGTTTCCCGTCATGTGCGGAACGCTGTTTCAGCAGGTACTCGCCTCGCTTATCGGGCATCTTTTTGAGCGTCTGACCGGCGAGGAGCGCGCCGCCCAGCGCAAGCGCGTCGAAGCCGGCCGCGACGCCATGGCACGCTAGACTGTCCGCATTACGCGGGTGTTAGTCTTGCTATACGAGCGTTTCCAGATGCGCACGCAGGCGCTCAGCATCGATATCGAGCGTTGTCTCAGCATTGACCTGGGCCAAACGATAGCCGACAAAGTAGGGCGAAACCACCCAACGTGGCAGCGCCTTGGCAATGGTCCGACCGCCCAGGTGATAGAAGAACAAGTTGTACGACTCTGCGCGGCCACCGTGGTGCTCGTTTAGGATATAGCGCAGAGCCACCTGAATCGCATCGGCAAAGAGATCCGTCTCGGCTTGGTCTCTCGTGTCATCGCTGGCGGCGATTCCCTGCGGGGCTGAAACGTTGATCTCAAAGAACCCCATAATCGGTTCGGTTGAGATGTTGACCGAGATTCTCCCCTGTTGCCAGACATTGATGCCTTCTAAGTTGGCTGAGGTCAGCGCCGCATAGCCGTCCTCCTGTTCCAGACCCACAATCTGCATATGCGGATGGACCAGACTGCCACCCGAGAGCGGGCCCTTGTTCTTGTACATGAGCACGCTTCGATACTGCTGCGAATCGATCATCTGCTGCCAGCAATCCAGAGCAAACCGCATAACATGATGCAGCTCGTCCGGCGCATAGGTCACCAGGTCGGCATCGTGATCGGCCGACTCAATCAGCACGGTTTGACGGGTGGCGCGCAGGGTCTTGAACTTATTCTCGAGCCAAATGCAATCGCCATCACGGCGAATGATGTCGGTGAGCCCTTCTGTATCGCAAAAGGGGCACGCGGTGCCGGGACGACGGTTGTCGTCGGGCTTACCGTTCGCCTGCTGAACGTCAAATACCAGCGCCACGGGTTATACCTCCAGCGGCACAATCTTGGTGCCATGGAGCTCGGAGACGCCCAGTGCCGCCGCCACGGTATCGCGGTTGACCGTGGAAATGCCGCCGCCGGGAAGGATGGTCAAGCGGTCGCCCGCATACTCGATCAAGCGGGCCAGGTTTTCGAAGTTGTCCTCGATCGGCGTACCGGCAGCGCCACCATGCGTCAGGATGCGTGTGATGCCGCAGTCGGCGAGTATGTCAATCGCATCGAGCTGAGCCTCGGGCGAGAGCTGGTCAAACGCCATGTGGAAGGTGATGTCGATGGGCTCACGCTTGCATTCCTCGGTCGCGCAGCCCGCGGCCATCACGAGGGCGCCCAACGTAAGCTCGTCGAGCGCCCATCCGTCAGCGCAGGGCTTGCAGCAGCCAAAGACCAAGCCGTCAACGCCGGCGCTCACGGCAAGGCCCAGGTCCATCTCCATCATACGCAACTCGTCCTGGTTGTAATGAAAGTCGCCGCCACGCGGACGGATCATGCACATCACCCGTGCATCGTGCTCGTGGGCATAGCTGGTCGTAGCGCTGATAACACCGGCCGAGGGTGTAGTGCCACCGACGGTAAGGTTGTCGCACAGCTCGATGCGCTTTGCACCGGCATCGATAGCTGCCGGCACCCGCTCAAAGTTCTCGGCACAAAACTCGTACAGCATAGATAGACCCCCAAAGACAGCAGATGTTTTCCGACGGGCATTGTCACACATCCCAATGAAGTTGCGGTGGAATAGGGACTGTTTTGGCGTCTAGCGCCCCCATTTAGTCCCTATTTCACCGCAACTAAAAAGGGGGCGCTGACTGGGATAGTCAGCGCCCCCCTTATTTTATGGACTAGCCTCCGAGGTAAGCCTTGCGGACGTTATCGTCGTGCAGGAGCTCTTGACCGGTGCCGGTCATGGTAATCTTGCCGGTCTCGAGCACGTAACCGCGTGTGGCGATGGAAAGCGCCATCTGCGCGTTTTGCTCGACCAGAAGCACCGTGGTGCCGGCCTTGTGCAGGTCCTCGACAATCTGGAAGATCTGTTCGATCAGAATCGGTGCCAGACCCATGGAAGGTTCGTCGAGCATAAGCAGTTTGGGGTTACTCATAAGGGCGCGCCCCATAACGAGCATCTGCTGCTCGCCGCCTGAAAGGGTGCCGGCGACCTGGCGACGACGTTCCTTCAGGCGCGGGAACTGCTCGTAGACGCGCTCCAGGCCCGGAGCCACCGTGGACTTGGGCTGCGTATAGGCACCCATCTCCAGGTTCTCCTCAACCGTCATCTGCAAAAAGGCGCGACGACCCTCGGGAACCTGAGCCAGGCCCTTACCAACCAGCTTATCAGCGGGCGTATGGGTAATGTCCTCGCCCATAAACTTGATGGAGCCGGTCTTGGAGCGCAGCAGGCCCGAGACGGTCTTGAGCGTTGTGGACTTGCCGGCACCGTTGGCACCAATCAAGGCCACGATCTCGCCCTCATTAACGTTAAAGGAGATGTCCTTGATGGCGTGGATGGCACCGTACCAGACGTTGATGTTGTAGACGGAAAGCATCGGCTCTGCCATTTAGTTCTCCCCCTTATCCTGCTTGCCCAGATATGCCTCGATAACGGCGTCGTTGTTCTGGATTTCCTCGGCCGTGCCCTTGGCGATGACCTTACCAAAGTTGAGCACGCAGATGCCCTCGCAGATGTTCATAACGAGCGACATATCATGCTCGATAAGCATGATGGCAATGCCAAAGGTGTCGCGAATCTTGACGATGTTCTCCATGAGCTCTGCGGTCTCGGACGGGTTCATGCCGGCGGCAGGCTCGTCGAGCAGCAGTAGCTTGGGGTTGGTGGCAAGCGCGCGGACGATCTCCAGACGACGCTGAGCGCCGTAAGGCAGCGATCCGGCCTGCTCGTTTGCCAGATACTCCATGTCAAAAATGGACAGCAGCTCCATGGCGCGCTCGTGGGCGGCCTTCTCGTGCTTCCAATACGTCGGCAGGCGCAGCACGCCCTCAAAACCGGAGTAGCGCTCCTGATTGTGCAGGCCGACCTTAACGTTGTCCTCCACCGTCATGGTATTAAACAGGCGGATGTTCTGGAACGTACGGGCAATACCCATGCGGTTGACCTGATAGACCGACTTGCCCGAGGTGTCCTCGCCATCGAGCAGGATGGTGCCGTGTGTGGGCTGATACACCTTAGTGAGCAGGTTGAAAACCGTGGTCTTACCGGCGCCGTTGGGACCGATCAGACCGGCAATCTCGGTCTTGCCGATAGTCAGGCTAAAGTCGTCGACTGCCTTAAGGCCGCCGAATTCAATGCCCAGGTGGATGCACTCGAGTGCCGGGCGCTCGCCCAGGTCACGATCGGGAACGATGGCGCCAGAAGGATACGGGACCATCTTGCCCTTGTTGAACTCAAATTTACTGGGCATCGGCTGCCACCTCCTTCTTGGGAGCAAAGCGGTCCTTGACGCGACCGAAGAACGCCTTGAGCTGCGGGTTGTTGGTAAAGATCATGACCAGGATCAGCACAATAGCGTAGATGAGCATGCGGTAGTCCGAGAACTGACGGAGCAGCTCGGGAAGTACCGTGAGCAACGCCGCCGCGATAACGGAGCCGCGCATATTGCCCAGACCGCCCAGGACCACGAACACCAGGATAAGGATGGACGTGTTGAAGTCAAACTTGGTGGCGGAGAGCTGCGAGAAGTTACCGCCGAAGAGGGCTCCGGCAGCACCGGCGAGGGCAGCGGAAACCACGAACGCGATCATGCGGTACTGGGTGACGGAGATGCCCACGGACTCGGCTGCAATCTTGTTGTCGCGCACGGCCATAATGGCACGACCGGTACGGCTGCGAACCAGGTTGAGCACGATCACGAGTGCGACCATGACCAGGATGGCACCGGCGAGGAAGGTCGAGTACGTCGACACGCCCGAGGCGCCCTGGGCGCCCTTGATGATGGCGGTGCCGTCCTCGAGCAGGTGCAGGTCGTCGATCGTAGAGTTGCCCGTGATGTTAAAGATCACGTGCAGGCCGCGCGAGTCGACACCCACGATAAGGCAAGTGACGATCTCCTTGATAATCTCGCCAAAGGCCAGCGTCACGATAGCCAGGTAATCGCCGCTCAGGCGAAGGACCGGGATGCCAATCAAGAAGCCCAGGATAGCGGCAGCGATGGCGCCGACCACGATACTGATGATAAGGCGCACCGGATCGGAGGGAACGGCGCTCTCCAGCGCGACGGCGGTGACGATGCCCGTATAAGCGCCGACACTCATAAAGCCCGCGTGGCCCAGCGACAAGTCGCCCGCGATGCCGACGACGAGGTTAAGAGAAATGGCCATGACGATATAGGCCGTGATGGGAACCAGCTGACCGGCGATCATGCGCGGAATCATGTGGTTGGACTGCATAAAGAACACGATGGCGAATGCCACGATGCACATGGCGTACGTGACAAAGTCGTGACGCGTCTGCTTGTCTTTAAGAAACTTCATAACGCTCACCTACACCTTCTCGGGGACGTACTTGCCCAAGAGGCCGGCAGGCTTGACGAGCAGGACGATGATCAAAACACCAAAGACGATGGAGTTGGCAAGGCTCGTGGAAATGTAGGCCTGAGCCATCGCTTCGATGATGCCGATGAGAATGCCACCGACAAAAGCGCCGGGGATGGAGCCGATGCCACCGAAGACAGCGGCGTCGAAGGCCTTGATGCCAGGCATGGCACCCGTCGTGGGCTGCAGCACCGGCGAGTAGGAGCACAGCAGCACGCCGGCGATGGCAGCGAGGGCAGAGCCGATGGCAAACGTCATCGAGATGGTGCGGTTGACGTTGATGCCCATGAGCTGAGCGGCGGCCTTGTCCTCGGACACAGCGCGCATGGCTTTGCCCATCTTGGTCTTACCTGTAAAGAACATCAGGCCGGCCATGATAACCAGGCAGGCGACGATGGTGACGAGCGAGACGGCGCTTACGTTGAACTTGGCCAAGAACTCCGGCACCTGGAAGGTGACGAGCGAAGTGAAGTTCTTGGGAGTGGCGCCCCACAGAAGCTGTGCGGCATTCTGCAGGAAGTAAGACACGCCGATGGCCGTGATCAGAACGGCCAGCGGGCCCGCCTGACGCAGCGGCTTGTATGCCAGACCCTCGATGAGAACACCGAGAACGGTACAAACCACACAAGAGAGAACTACAGATGCCCAGCCCGGGAGGCCGAGATACGACGTGGCACAGAACGAGACATAGGCACCGACCATGATGACATCGCCGTGAGCGAAGTTCAGCATCTTGGCGATACCGTAGACCATGGTGTAGCCCAACGCGATGATGGCGTAGACGCTGCCCATGGACAGGCCGTTGACCAGGTATTGGATAAAGACCGTCATGTTCCACATCCCCCTTTCGAATAGGTTTCCAGTTAATGTATGAAACAGGGACGTTACATCGTCCCTAGATACCAAGCAAGCAGGGAAGGCCAAAACCTCCCCTGCTTGGGATCAAAACCGCTCTATGTAAGGCGGCCTATTAGGCCTGTACGTACTTGCCGTCGGTAATGACGTACGCCGTCGGGTCCTTCTGGACCTGGCCCTTGTCGTTCCAGGAGAGCTTGCCAGTCAGGCCGTCAACAGTAATGTTGCGCATAGCCTCGGGAAGCTTCTCAGCAACCTCGGTGGGGTCGGCGTCGACACCCAGGCCGGCCTCCTTGAGAGCCTCGACCACAGCATGCACGCCGT
Source organism: uncultured Collinsella sp. (assembly GCA_900550735.1). Taxonomy (GTDB): domain Bacteria; phylum Actinomycetota; class Coriobacteriia; order Coriobacteriales; family Coriobacteriaceae; genus Collinsella. Next base: position 4,758 of record URTD01000032.1, on the reverse strand, counting down.
CGTAGGCGTCGGCGGCAAACTGGTCGGGGGTATCGCCGTACTTATCTTTGTAAGCGTTGACGAAGTCGGCGTTCTTCTCGTCGTCGGCGGAGAACGGGGTCATGAGCAGCAGACCCTCGGCAAGAGAGGTATCGAAGCCCTCAACGCCCAGGATACCGTCCATGCCGTCGCAGCCCATCATCTTGACGTCGTAGCCCATGTCCTTGGCGTTCTTGAGCAGGACGGACGCCGGTGTGTAGTAGATCGGCGCAAAAATCATGGTGGCGCCAACCTGCTTGGCCTTGGTCAGCTGGTTGGTAAAGCTCGTGGCGGAGTCGTCCTTAAAGGTCTCCTCGTCAACAATCTCGAGCTTGGACTCAGCGGCCTGGGCCTTAAAGGAATCTGCGATGCCCGAAGAATAGGCGTCGCCGGAGTTATAGAACAGCACGAACTTCTCGTCCGCATACTTCTGCGCCAGGAACTTGGCAGCGTTGACACCCTGGTTGGGGTCGGTGAAGCAAACCTGGAAGACGCAATCCTTGCCCTTGGTAACGTCCTCGGAGGACGCGGACGGGGTAATCATGAACGTCTCGGGGTCGTTACCGCACTCAGCAGCAACGGCGACCGACGCACCCGTGGTGGTCGGACCGACAAGGGCCTGCATGCCCCAGTCGAGCAGGGTGTTGAAGGCGTTGACGGCCTTCTCGCCGTCAGCCTGGTCGTCCTCGGCCTTGCTGACAAGCGGCAGCTCCTTAGTCGAGAAATCCTTGCAGCCAAGCTCGACAGCCTGTGTAACGGACTTGCCGTAGGACGCGTTGGCGCCGGTCAGCGGGCCGATGGTACCGATCTTAAAGGAACCGTCGGCCGACGCGGAACCGCTGTCGCCGCCGTTGGAGGAGCAGCCAGCTAGAATGGACATCGCCCCCAGACCTGCTGCGCTCGCGATAACGCTCCTGCGATTCATAACAGGGTTCAATGACTTACCGGTGAGGCTCGACATGCGGCTCTCCTCTCAAATCTCGTCGGGTTTCGGTTACCCGACAGGCCATCCTTCGCCGTGTTCGGCGTTCGCAAAATAGTAGACGCTTTAGTTGAGAAAAGTGGCGATTATTTCAACTTTTCTTTTGTTTTGTCCATTTATCCACATTTATGCGTATTCCTATTAGTTTATGCAGTTTAGCCACTTTATTGTGTGAAAGTAATGTTTCTGTTCTGTTACAAGCGTCCTTGCCCTGCATAAAACGGCCCCACCAGTCTCGTTATATGCACTTAGGCGGCGATGTACTTGCCGTCCTGAATCACATAGGCCGTAGCGGGCTTTTCGACTTGGCCCTCGTCGTTCCACGTCAGCTCGCCAGTCAGGCCCTCGATCTTGATCTTGCGCATAGCCTTGGTGAGCTGATTGGTAAAGCACGTGACGGAATCGTCCTTAAAGGTCTCGGTATCGACGATGTCGAGCTTGGATGCCTTGGCCTGCCCGGCAAAGGCATCGGCAACGCCCGAGCCATACGTATCGCCAGAGTTGTAGAACAGGGCGGTCTTGGCATCCGCGTACTTCTCGGCCAAATACTTAGCGGCGCTCGTGCCCATGGTGGGGTCGGTAAAGCAAACCTTATGGTGCAAACGTTGACAGTTTGTTACGGAGTTCCGTTTGTAGCGAGCATGTTTCCAATGTTTCCGCAGCGTTTCGGGGGTGCCGTTTTGTGCGACTCCTGTTGCCTGGCGAGCACGCGCCCTCGGTTCACGCTAGAATGCACTCAACCTTTAAGCGGTTAATCCATCCATAAGATGCACGAAGGAGCTATCTATGAGCGAACCCCTGCGCACCGTGAACGTCGGTCTGATCGGTCTGGGAACCGTCGGCGGCGGCGTGGCCCGTCTGATCAAGAGCCACCACGATGAGTACCTGGCAGCCTACGGCATCGACCTTAAGCTGACCCGCGCCTGCGCGCTTGCTTGGGAGCAGGCCGAGGCAGCCGGTATTGAGCGCGAGGCCTTTACGAGTGACTGGCACGATGTCGTCACCGACCCCGCCGTCGATATCGTCGTCGAGCTGATCGGCGGCGAGCATCCCGCAACCGAAATCTTCACCACTGCCTTTGAGCACGGCAAGCACGTCGTCTCTGCCAACAAGGCCCTGCTGGGCCGTCATGTCGAGACGCTCGCCGAGAAGGCGCGCGCGTGCGGCGTGCAGATTAAGTGCGAGGCCAGCTGTGGCGGTGGCATCCCCATCGTGAGCACGCTCGAGCACGACCTGGTGGGCAACAAGATCCTGACCATCGCCGGCATTCTCAACGGTACCACCAACTATATCCTGTCGCGCATGGACGCCGAGGGCGCCGATTACGCCGATGTGCTTGCCGACGCGCAGGCCAAGGGCTATGCCGAGGCCGCCCCGTCCGCCGACGTCGACGGCTTCGACGCCGCGAGCAAGGTCGCAATCCTCTCGTCCATCGGCTTTGGCACCCGCGTGACCACCGACGATGTCTACCAACAGGGTATCCGTACCATCGGCGCCGAGGACATCGCCCAGGCCCGCGAGCTCGGCTACACCATCAAGCTGCTGGGCATCGCACGCAACACCGACGCCGGCGTCGACGTCCGCGTGCATCCCACGCTCATCCCGGCAGACCATATGCTCGCCAAGGTCAACGGCGCCATGAACGCCGTCTACGTGGTGGGTGACGCCGTGGGCGAAACCATGTTCTACGGTGCCGGCGCAGGCTCCTTCCCCACCGCGAGCGCCGTCGTGGGCGATATCCTGTCGCTCTCCGAGCAGATCAGCCGCGGCGTGGCTCCGCTGCCCGAGATTGAGCCCTATGGTCACAATCTCGCCTTTAAGCCTATGGACGAGCTCCAGACCAAGTACTATGTGCGCCTGAAGGTCGCCGACCGCGTGGGCGCCCTGTCCGAGACGGTCGACATCTTTGCCAAGCACAACATCTCGATCTCGCTCATCAACCAGGTCGAGGACGGCAAGTCGGGCGTCAGCGATGCCTGCTCGGTCATCTTCCTGACGCACCGCGCGCTCGAGAAGGACGTCCAGGCTGCCGCCGCCGAGCTTGCCGGCGTCGACTGCGTGGCCGAGGTCGCCAACGTCCTGCGCATCGAGGACGTTGAGGCTTGGACCGAAGGCGTCATGGCCAACTAGTTCGGTTCTCGCCATACGACATATATTTGAGGGGCTCCCGTCCGGTCTTGGACGGGAGCCCCCTTTGCTTGCGCGCTCGGAGCGCATTGCCGCGGCCAGCGTTTGAACAACTTGACCGTTCGGTGTCAACCAGGGATACCGCTCACCGATAAGCAGGCATGTTTGTTTTTGTCCGCCGCTATCCTGTGCTGCGTACGTCCACCCCCGAAGAATGGAGGCACCATGTTGCTCGAGGGCAAGAAAGCAATCATCACCGGAGGCACGCGCGGCATCGGCTATGCCATCGCCTGCCGTTTTATCGAGGAGGGTGCCGCCGTCACCGTCTTTGGCTCGCGTCAAGAGACCGCCGATGCGGCCGTTGAGAAGATGACAGCCGCCTATCCCGACCCCAAGGTCTGGGGCCGTTCCTGCGACCTCACCTCACTCGAAGCCGTGACTGAGGCCTTTACCCAGGCTGCAGCCGACATGGGCGGCTTGGACACGGTCGTCAACAATGCCGGTATCTCCCAGCGTTCACCCCTCTTGGACTACACGGCCGAGGAGTTCGCCAAAGTCATGGACCTCAACGTCGTCGCCGTCTTTAATGGCCACCAGGCAGCCGCCAAGATCATGACCGAGGCAGGTCATGGCGGCACCATCACCACCACGAGTTCGATGGTCGCCAAGTACGGTCAGCCCTCCGGCGTTGGCTATCCCACGTCCAAGTTTGCCGTCAACGGTATGGTCCAGTCGCTCTCGCGCGAGCTCGCCCCCATGGGCATCCGCGTCAACGCCGTCGCGCCTGGCGTAACCAAGACCGATATGGTCGCCAACCTGCCCGAAGAGGTTATTAAGCCCATCATCGCCACCATTCCGCTGGGTCGCATGGGCGAGCCCGAGGATGTCGCCAACGCCTTTGTTTTCCTGGCGAGCGACATGTCCTCCTACGTCACGGGCGCCGTGCTCCCCGTCGACGGAGCCGCCCGCTCCTAAAGGTCGCAAACCACGACTTCGAACCTCAACGAGGCCCAACGCAAAAGGCGCGCTGTCTGCATCAACCGCAGGCAGCGCGCCTTGTTCTGCTTGCAGGGGAAGCTGCGTCCCGGTATTTCAGCTCAGAACGGGGCGCAGTTTCCCTCAGGGCCTTCTTTCGGAAACTATGTCCCATTCTGGGCGCGCATTCTGGGACACGCTTTCCGCAACGGGCTTCTCGCGGAAAGCGCATCCCACTCTGGACGCCAATTCCGGGATGCATTTTCCGCGGCGGTGTCGGCTACTTGCCGTCGTCGTCCTCGGCTTCTTCTCTTGCATAGAGCTCCAGCATGCGGCGGCGGTATTCGCGCACGGCGAGCTTGGCCCGCTCCAGGCGGCGACGCTCGCGCGGGGTCAGCTCGGACGGGTCGACCTCATCACCATAGGTCTTATCGGCAAGAAGATGCGCCGCGTCCACGATGCGGGCATCGATGTGGCCGCTCGCCGCCTCGGCGGAAAGACGCTCGGCAATCGTATCGAGCGTAGGCAAGCCCTCGAATACGCGACCATGGCCATGCGAAGTCAGCAGCTCGTGCTCACGTGCGAGCAGGCTCGCCAAATCGTGATGGGCGCGCAGGATGTCGAGCGCATCGGATGGATGCTCGGCAACTTCTGCC
>URTD01000031.1 GCA_900550735.1 uncultured Collinsella sp. | reverse complement strand
GGACGCCCCCTACACCGTCGCCATCAGCCACGGCGAGGGCCGCTTTGTCGCCAACGACGAAGTGCTCGCCCAGCTGATCGCCAACGGCCAGGTCGCCACGCAGTACGTGGGCGAGGACGGCAAGCCCAGCATGGATCTTTCCGTCAACCCCAACGGCTCCGCACTCGCCATCGAGGGCATCACGAGCCCCGACGGCCGTGTCCTGGGCAAGATGGGCCATGCCGAGCGTCGCGGCGACAATCTGTACCGCAACGTGCCCGAGCATGTCCCCGGCGATAAGTTCATGCCGATCTTTGAGAGCGGCGTAGCCTACTTCGCTTAAAGCTTCCCATCGGGTACAATCCCCTCGGGTAACAACACCCGCCACCGGCACTCCCGGTGGCGGGTTCTTTTTTGCTTCGCGCATGTAGGAAGGACATCATGGAAAGCCGCAAGCCGTATCTCGCCACCCCGCCCGGACTCATCTTGGGCTGCCTCGTTTGCTGTGCGCTCTGGGGCTCCGCCTTTCCCTGTATCAAGATCGGCTACGCACTCTTTGGCATCCCCGCGCACGATAGCGCCTCGCAGCTGCTCTTTGCAGGATTGCGCTTCACGCTTGCCGGTGCCCTGGTCATCGTCGGCATGAGCGCGGCCCAGCGCCGCCCGCTCGTTCCGCAGGTGCGCGATATCAAGCCCATCTTTGTCTTGTCGCTCTTCCAGACTATCGGGCAGTACTTCTTTTTCTACCTGGGACTCTCGCGCGCCAGCGCCATGTCGAGCTCCATCATCGAGGCCAGCGCCAACTTCCTAGCCATCCTCTTTGCCGCCCTGGCGTTTCACACCGAGAAGCTCAATACGGCCAAGGTGCTCGGCTGCGTGTTGGGCTTTGCCGGCGTCGCGCTCGTCAACCTTTCGGGCGCGGATGGCACCTTTGGCTTTACGCTCGACGGCGAGGGTTTTATCTTGGCTTCCACTGTTGCGGGCGCCCTGTCGACCTGTCTCATTGGCATCTTCTCGCGCGAGCATGACGGCGTCTTGCTCGCCGGCTGGCAGTTTTTAGTCGGTGGCGTGATCCTTACCGCCATCGGGTTTTTGATGGGCGGCACGTTGTCCCCCACCGAAATCGCCCCCGCCATCGCGCTCATCATTTATATGGCGCTCATTTCCGCCGTCGCGTACTCGCTGTGGTCCCGCCTGCTCGCCGTCAACCCCGTCAGTCGCGTGTCGGTCTTTGGCTTTATGAACCCGGTCTTTGGCGTGCTGTTGAGCGCACTGCTGCTCGGCGAGGGCGCTGGCACGAGCCCCGTTACCGTCATCGTTGCCCTGTTGTTGGTCTGCGGCGGCATCATCATCGTCAACAAACCCAAAAAAGCCTAGCGAGCTCACCTTTTTAGGAAGGGCGTTTGCACACTTTAGCTTAATGGAATACATCGATGAGCTGAGGGCCGCCACGCACGCAAGCGTGCGACCCTTTTCCTAGCGTATCTGGATGCCGGCTTTCTTTTTCTCGGCCTTGACGCGGTAGAGCTCCGCATCGGCAGCGCGAAGTAAGTCTTGCCAGGTATCAACACTATCGCCGACCCGCGCGTAACCGATGGACATCCGCAATGCATACGGTACCTCGGCACGAGCGAGCTCGTCGTCAATCGCCGAACACAGGTTTATGATGTCCTGTTCCGCCGCTGCCTTTTGGAGCACCACAAACTCATCGCCACCATAACGTGCGATAAAACCACCAGACGCCGAGCAGACCTCTTTGAGCGTAGCAGATATGACCTGGAGAGCATGGTCGCCCTCCACATGTCCATACTGATCGTTAATCTGCTTAAAGCCGTCGGCGTCCATCATGAGCAGATACACATCTTCGGCCTGATCCGCATTTGAGAAGAGCGACAGCATATAGGTCTCAAAACGGTTGCGATTGTTGAGGCCAGTCAACGGGTCGGTCGAGATGAGCTGCTCCTGGCAGATGATATAGAGCAGCAACATGCTAATCATTATGCCGACACAAAGGCCAGGCACCGAATATGCGATCTGAAAGGTACCGCCCACCAGGGCCGGAATGGCGAAAAATGCCAAGGTTCGATAGATAGCCTTCGTCTGCAGGCTCTCGACCCTGCGAGATTGCACGAACGCATGCAGGGACGTATGTATAACGTAACAGTAGCTCACGATAGGCTGAATCATATAGGCGACGCCGCGACGATACACGCCCTGCGAATCGATATAGAACAGGGCGTGCGTCCAGTAACTGGTAAAAGCCAGCACGACCACCAGAGCCGTAGGCAACGTTACAAGCACCACCCTATAGCGCGAGGTCACAAGGTGAGAGCCCTGCATCGTCTCGGAATAGATAAACCAAATGAGACACGCGATGGCGAAGAGCGAAAACGAAACCGCGTTGGAAATCCAGTTGGCTGCAATGCCCAACGTGCCGTCCACACCATCCGAAAGCGTCCAAATCATATCGAATAATACGTACGCGGCAGAAGTGTAGCCAAGCATGCTAAACAATAGTTGCAGGGTGCTCGAGAACAGGGAGCGACGACTTCGCGCGGCAAGCCCGATAAGAACAATCATGCATAGCAGGAATATCTCAATCTTGAGCGCCTTGACCACTAGACGCCATCCCTTCAATATCCGAATGGTCAGAATCGCCCAATTCGAATCTGGGCAATAAACACCCCTTTACTCCGCAGGGGTAAAGGGAATCATAGCAGAGCGCCCGAACATCACTGCAAAACAGTTTCTGTTCGGGCGCTCGGACGGCGCGAATTGCACGCCGGCATTATTGATTGATAGCGATTGCTACTCGCCATCGATGTCGGTCGCGACGGCCTCCTCGATGGCCTCTACACCGGCGGGCGACAGGTCCTCCTTGCCCTGGCAGAACTTCTTGTCGACCCAGCCGGTCAGAATCGGAGCCATGATTGCCGTGATGATAACGGCAGTGGCGATCTGGGCGTACGCGGTGGGTGCAAGCTCGGCGTAGCGCGGCGCGACCTCGGCGAGAGCAACCGGCGTGGTCATAGCCGTGCCGGCGATGGTGGAGCAAGCCACGGCAGCCTTGCCGTTACCACCGCACAGGCGCTCGAACGCAAAGGTGATGGGACCGACGATAAAGAGCGTGATGAGGCCCAGCAGGATGCCCGAAATGCCGCCGGTGATGAAGCTCGAAAGGCTCATGGACGCACCGAGCTGAAAACCGATGACAGCGATCGCGGGATTGGCGCCGGGGACCAGCAGGTTCTTGATAAACGGGAACAAGTTGCCCAGGACCATGCCGATAACAAGCGGCAAGATGGATCCGATGATAGTGCCGACGGGGATGTTGGCGAGACCCGAGACACCGAGGATGATCATCGTGACGGCGGGGCCGGCCGTAAAGAACAGGATACCGACGGCGCCCTGCTCGGACTCATCGCCGAACTCGCCCATGATGCCCGTATAGAGTGCCATGTTGCAAAACGTGATGCCACCGATGATAGATACGGAGCTCAGACCCAGGAAGTTGTCGTTAAAGAAATATGCCACACCTAAGCCAAGGGCTGCCGCGACAGCAAGCTTGGGGATCAGTACGACGATGCCGGTCTTGATAGCGCCCGGCGTGGACTTAAAGCTGATGCCGGCGCCCACAAACAGCAGGATCGCGGCGACGATGGTGTTGGAGCCGCCGCGGCAGGCAGCCGTAAAGAAGCCGCCGATCTCAAAAACCTGCGGGCAGAAGGTGTTGAGCAAAAGACCGACGATCATGGGATAGATCATGATGTCGCCCGGGATGCGCGGGACCTTGAATTTCTTTTGCTCGTTGGCGGTTGCTTCCTGTGCCATGAAACCCCCATTTCCGCTGACGGGGTACAAAAGCCCACGTCACGCTTTGCTACAGTAAAGTTTGACCATGGTACCAGAAGAAATAGACCAGCTCGGTGAAAAATTCTACAAGTTGGGATGGAACGAGATTCGGCGCCCGCGACGCCAGCCCTATATAAGGCTCAAGACGATATAGAGCACGATGCCCGAGACGCAGCACCACAGCATCGATTTTGTCTTGACCGCCACGGCCACGACGCCGGCGGCCGCAATCCAGGGAACCAAGGCAGGCCAGAATCCCGCGTCGAACGCGCCGGGGTTCACCAAGTCGTTGGCGACCAGCGCGGCAAAGGCAGCGGGCGGGATATAGCCCAGGGCCTCGGTAATGCGGGGCGACAGGGTCCGCCCGCGCAAGGCGAACGCCGGCGCGATGCGAAAGAACGCGATAGCAGCCCACGACGACAGCCACAGAACCAAGAACTCGTTAACGGGCATCGCGGGCACCTCTTCCGTCAAATACAGCATCGCACGCCAGCGCAATGGCAATACCGACCACGACGCTTGCCGGCACGGCAATATTCGTGAGGCCCAAGGACTTGCATACGGCGACGGACACCGCGCCCGAAACCGCTGCGACAACGTTGCCGCGCGACAGTCGCTGCGAAAAGAGCAGGCAGATAAAAAGCGATGTGCAGACAAAGCCCGCAATAGCGGTGGGGACATCGACAACAGCGCCGACGACGGCGCCCATCGTGCACGAAACGCCCCATGTCGCGATGAGGATCGCGTTGAGCACAAAGGACTCGCGCGGGCCCCAATCCTCCCCTTCAACCAACTTGGCAAGCGAGATGCCATATGCCTCCTCGGTAAGTGTCGCGGCAACAGCCAGCGTCTGACGCTTCGAGGCACCCCTCAGATGCGGCGCGATCGATGCCGAGTAAAGCGCAAAACGCGAGGAGATGGCGGCAACGCTCGCGATAATCGAAGGTGCCGGTACACCCGCCAGCCAAAGATTGCAGATCATAAACTGGCCGCTGCCCGTCACAAACGTGCTGCTCAGAGCAAAAACCATCCAGGGTTCCATTCCCGTCTGCCCCATGATCATTCCGCACGGCGCGCCTATTGCAACATAGGTAAGCATCACTGGCCAGACGGTTCTAACGATTTTGAGCACCATACGCTTCTCATCCTGACAAGGTCTCCGAGCCGCATGTAGCGACACGGCAGAATCATCATCCGACAGCAACCGAGTTCACCTACAATTGCCACCGGATCGAAAGACACAACTTTTTAGGAAGTCATTATGACAGCTATCGATCGAGACCGGGCGCGCGCGGCCTTCAAAAGCTACACCGATGCCTACGACGCCACCAACCCACGCATCGCGCTCAAAATCGAGCATACGTACCACGTGGCCGAGGCGTGCGATGCCGTAGCGCGCGAGCAGGGCTGGTCGTCAGAAGATATTGACCCGGCATGGCTTTGCGGCCTGCTACACGATATGGGCCGCTTTGAGCAGCTGCGACGCTGGGACACCTTTAAGGACGCCGAGAGCATGAGCCATGCGGCGCTGGGCATCGAGGTCCTCTTTGGCGAGAATCCCGCCGATGCACCCGCCGTAACGAGCATCCGCGACTTTATCGATGACCCGACAGAAGATGAGCTCATCCGAGCGAGCATTGCCTATCACAGCGATTTCCGCCTACCCGCGCGGCTCGACGTGCGCACGCGGAGCTTCTGCGATATCGTGCGCGATGGTGACAAGATCGACATTATGCGCACCATCGCCGACAGCACCGTCGACACTATCCTCAAGGTGGACGAGAAGACGTTTCTCGGCAGCCGTTTCTCGTCGCCGACACTTGCCGCCTTTGACGAGCACCGCTGCGTCGCACGCGATGAGCGCGATGAGCCCGCCGACTTCTTGGTGGGGCTTATCTGCTTTATGTTTGAGCTCGTCTATCCGGCAAGCCGTGCGCTGGCGCGCGAACAGGGTGATATCCACCGCCTGCTCGACGCGCCCTTTGGCATTACACAGCCCTTTACCGACCCCGCCACGCAGGCAACCTGGAGCCGCCTAAAGGACGAGATGCGCGACTGGCTGGCGCGCGCCTAGCGCTCAAGCTGGGCCAGCAGCTCCTCGACGACCTCGACGGCGTCCCCAACAACCTTGTACTGGGCAGCACCGAAAATGGGGGCATCCGGGTCCTCGTTGATGGCGATAATGCGCTCCGCCCCACCGATGCCGGCAAGATGCTGGATGGCGCCCGAAACACCGATACTCACGAGAAGCTTGGGCGAAACCGATACGCCGGTCTGGCCAATCTGATGGTGATACTCCAACCAGCCGGCCTCCACGACAGGTCGCGTGCAACCAAGCTCGGCTCCCAGAGCCTCGGCGAGCCTTCGCATCAGGGGCAGATTCTTCTTGGAGCCAATGCCGCGGCCCACCACGACCAAGCGCTCGGCATCGGCGATCGAGGCCTGCTGCCTCCACTCCTCGGCGGGAATCGAGATCTCGACACGAGCCTTAGCATCATCCGCAAGCGATATCTGGGTGATCGTGCCGGAGCGGTCGTAGTCAAAGTCGGGCGCCTTAAAGATACCGGGGCGCACCGTTGCCATCTGGGGACGATGATTGGGGCAGACGATGGTGGCCATCAGGTTGCCGCCGAACGCAGGTCTGGTTTGTTTCAGTCCTGTGAAAGTACGGTGCAGTCAGCCGTAAGGCCCGTCTGCAAGCGCACGGCAACGCCGGGTGCCAGTTCGCGGCCAAAAGCGGTCGCGCCGTATAAGATGGCCTCGGGTTTGCGTTCGGCTACCAAATCGCAGATCAAGCGGGCGTAGACCTCCGCATCGTTTTGGCGCAGGCGCTCGTCGCGACAGGCCAGGACCTCGTCCGCGCCGGCACAAACCAGATGCTCCAGGTCGCCGAGAGAACCCTCGGGACCCATACCGACCAGTGCCACCAGACGGCAACCGCGCGCATCGGCAAGCTCGCGGCCCTTGCCCATAAGCTCATAGGCAACGGGAGTCACTGTATCGTGCTCGTCGGTCTGAGCGAATACCCAAATGTCTCGATACGCATCAAGGTCCACCGCACCAGCGGCCTCATCACGCTCGATCGAGATAGCGTTGACAGGGCAGGCGTCGACGCACCCACCGCATAGGATGCAGCCGTCGGTTACGTGGGCGCATCGGTTGGGTCGCTCGCCTTCCACTACGATGCCGCCCGAAGCACAGGCGCGAACGCAGCGACCGCAGCCGATACAGGCTTCGCTATCGATAATCAGTCCGCTCATCTACGCCATCCCCTCGATAATCTTGGCAAGCTTTGCCGCCTGCTCGGACGCCGTCCCCTCAACGGCCTCGCACGTTTGGTCACGGTCGGGCACAAACGAGCGCACGACCTGTGTCGGCGACCCGGCAAGACCGCAACGCGCGGGGTCGGCGTTCACGTCGGCGGCACTGACCACGCGCACGTCCGCCTCCTCCGCCGCGCGAATACCGGCAATACTCGGCATACGCAACTGGCCAATCTCCTTGGCAGTCGTCATCGCGCACGGCATCTCAAGACACACCGTCTCCTCGCCGGCATCGCATCCGTGAACGAGCGCCAGCGAGCCACACGTCGTAAAGCCCGCGCTCTGCACGCAGCTCACGTCGGTCACGCAGGGAATCTCAAAGGCACCGGCAAGCTCGGGACCAATCTGGGCCGTATCGCCATCCACCGCCATCTTGCCGCAGATGAGCAGATCGAAGTCCTCGTCGAGCGCCTCGATGCCGCATTTGAGAGCATAGGTGGTCGCCAGGGTATCGGCACCCGCAAAGGCGCGATCGGTCAGCAGCAGCGCGTCGTCGGCACCTCGAGCGATGCAGTCGCGCAGCAGCAACTCGGTCGCGGGGATGCCCATCGACACCACCGTTACGCGCACGTCCATGCCAAAGCCGATAAAGTCGTCTTTCAGCGCCAGCGCGCATTCCAAAGCGCTCGCATCAAAGGGATTAATGACCGCCTGCTTGCCATCGCGCACGATGGTATTGGTCTTGGGGTCCATCTTGACCTCGGTGCTGCCCGGCACGGCCTTGACGCACACCACCATATGGAAATCGCTCATCTTCACGCGCCCCCTTTCTGGACAAGCTCATCCAAGAGCTTCTCCGAAAACAGGTTGCCGCGACCCAGCTGCCCGTCGGGATCGAGCTGGAGCTTGAGCCGCGCCGACTCGACCATGGCCTCGTGACCGTACATCGTCTCTAAGAAGCCCGCCTTGATCTTGCCGACGCCGTGCTCGGCAGAAACGGCACCGCCCATAGCCGTTACCTCCGCAGCCCACTGGGCAAACAGCTCGCCACCGCGACGGTAGTCCTGCGCATCGCGCGGCAGGATGTTCACATGCAGATGGTTGTTACCGATGTGCCCCCAGGCAGCAGATTCAAGCCCGCTTTCGGCCAGTGTGCGGCGATAGAGGACCACGACATCGGCAAGGCGTGCATTGGGCACCGACATGTCCGAACCCAGTTTGGTGATGGTGGGATCCGTGCGGCGACGCTCGTCGATAAGCATATTGACGCTCTCGGGGACCGCATGGCGGAAGAACCGCTGGCACTCGCGATCAACCTCGGTGCGCGCGACCCATGTCGCATCGTCGCGGCCACCCGCAAACTCGAGCACCCATCCCAGGTGGTACAGTTCCTCGGTCGCCTGGGCCTCGTCATCGCAGTCGAGCTCCACGTACACACAGACCTTGGCCTCTTTGTCGAGCGCCGGCAGCGAGGCGAACGCCGTCGACTGCTCGCGCTGGCGACGTAGAATATCCAGGGCGCCAGCGTCGAAGTACTCGATGGCAGCCGCATGGGACAGGACGGGACGCACGGAATCGGTAAAGGACACGGCCTTGTCTTCGCTATCGAAAAAGCAGCTCACACCCCAAACGACCGCAGGCGCCGCCTGCAGGGCAATCTCGAGCTCGGTGATAACGCCGAGCGTGCCGCAAGCACCGATAAAGAGGTCGATGGCGTCCATTTCGTCCGCAACGAAATAGCCTGAGGCATTTTTTGTCTTGGGCATGGTATAGCCGGGAAGATCGAGCTCGAGCGTACGGCCCACTGCCGTCACGAGCGACAGGTGGCGGCCCTGGGCAAAAGCCTCGCCGCGCTGAAGCTCAAGCAAATCGCCATCAGCCAGCGCGACGTGGAGTCCCGTGATATGTGGGCGCATGGGACCGTAGGCGTAGCTGCGGGCACCAGAGGCGTTACATGCCGCCATGCCGCCCAGACAGGCAGATGCCTCGGTGGGATCGGTGGGAAAGAACTGCTCGGGGGCCTCTTGGAACTCCTCGTAGGCCTCAAGCGATGCCTGGTCCCAACCAGCAGTCGGCAGCACCTTCTTGCTCAGCTGCTTGCGCAGCTCCGAGAGCACAACGCCCGGCTCCACGCGCAGCAGAAATTGGCCTTGTTCATCGCGGCGAAGGCCCAAGTAGCGATTCATACGGGAAGTATTGAGGATATGCCCGCCGTGGGGCACGGCACCGGCGGCAAGGCCGGTTCGGGCGCCCTGAACCGTTACCGGGACACGCTCGGCATGGAGCTTTTCCAAAATGGCACGGACCTCGTCTTCCGTTGTCGGAAACGAGATGCTCGAGGCCTCGCCCGATGCGCGAGACTCATCGCGACCATACTCTTCGAACTCGTCGGTGAAGGGTTTGATGGTTGCAGACACGCGAACTCCCCCTTTAGCTAACTACAGTGTTTGCAGGGAGATGTTACAGCATCGTTTCGTCGACGTGTTCGAGACCGTCTCCATAATTGGCGATTTTTACGTTCGTGCAATTCGGCGAGCGGCTTGATTTCCTCGGCAGACGATGCTTTTGACACATATGGCCCCGCCGTCGCCGACCGCGCGATTGTCGCTTGAAAAAAGTTGGAGTATTTTTTGCCGCCTTTTACCTGCGGAGACACCAATCCGTCAAGCATTTGGTCAGCAATTGGTCAAGTAGTGGCTGATACCGTCGGCATCGACAGCCAAAACCGACAGAAGTTTTGGCCCCAGAAGCAGGGAGGTTCCCATGGCATATTACTGGCCCCAGTACGGCATCGCCATCGAAGTCGACGACGATCCCCATCTCCTGCCTTTCGACGAAGAGGCATTCCCCGATACGACGGTCTACCACGTTACCACCGATGTGATCTGCGACCCCGAGTCGTTCTCGGCGCTCGCCCACCGCATCGCGCATATCCACGACATCGAGCTCCCTCCCGACTTCGACGAGCTTGTCTACTCACGCCGCCTGATGCTTCACATGCTCTTTGGAGCGAACCCGTCCACCTTTGCGCGCATCTATACCGCCAAGGATGCCGCATGAGCGCGAAGAAGCCACCCCACTTTGCAGGCCCGGGTCGTCGCAAGAAGCTCATCGTTGCCTGCTTGGCCATCGTCTGTGCCCTTGTCGCCGTAGGACTATACGCTTGGCAGTCGCAGCCCGTACCCGAGGCGGGCGCTTCGGTTACGACGGCCGAGGGCAAAACGCGTCAGGAAATCCAAGATGAGCTCGACGCCATCGTCCGCGACAACATGATGACGATTTCGGTCGCACCGGTCGCTCAGCTGCAGGAGGACGGCAAGCTGCGCGTCAACGTGCAAAACGTCCAAGACAATAAATTTCCCCAGCGATTCCGCGTCATCCAAAACGACGAGACCATGTACGAATCCGGTGTGGTCGAGACCGGCAAGACAATCGAAACGTGCCCCGCCGGCGACATCAAAGAAGGCGAGGCGTACATCGAGATCCAGGCACTCGATGCCAAGACCCTCGACAGCCGCGGCAATCCGACACGTGTCAAGGTGCGGGTTGAGCAAGCCGAGAACTAGCTTTTCCGGCCGACGCGGCACCGCACGCAATTCACCAGCATTCGTCCAATCATCGCGGGGACGGCCCGCGGCGAATAGAAAGGAACGACCATGGACATCACCAGGAACATGAACGGAGCCAGAGCGCTCGCCGTGGGCGCAGGGCTCGCGCTCGCGCTCGCAATGGGCGCCGCCCCGACGCCAGCTATGGCAGCCGGGCGCGTTGGAACCACGAAGGTAATGGTCAGGACCGAGATCGACAACGTTGAGTTCAAAGTTCCGACGGTTATTCCCTTCGTCGCCAAGGCCGACGGCACGCTTCAGGGCCCCTCAGAAGACGCGACCACCATCGACAATCATTCGGCCTACGGCATCCATGTCACCAACATGAAGATCGACGCCATGAACACCTGGACCATTGCCGCCGACGCCAAGGCCGGAACCGCGCAGAACTCCATCGACTTTAAGGTCGGCCCCGACGGCGCGCTCCAGAACGCCAGCGCCGCAATGCAGGGAACGGGCCTCGATCTTTCCAAGAATGCAGCCTTCGACATGGGCTACCAGGGCATTGCCGGTGGCACGGACAAAATTAAGCTCAAGACAAGCGGAAACGTCGCCCGCGTCACGCGCGACATCTTCCGCGTAACCGGCGAAGGCGATCAGGTTGCAACGATCACCTGGACGGTCGAGCCCGGTGCGCACACGGCATAAGGCCGTCGCCCTGGCCGCCGCCGTCAGCATCCTAGCGTTTGGGCCAGCCATGGCCTTTGCCCAGCAAGAACAGGCGCAGGCCGCCACGCAAGTGACGGTCGACCTCTCGGAGCTCGACCGCAGCGACCGCGAGGAACCGTTGGCGCAGACAGGCGACAAACGATGGCTCTTGGCAGCAGGCGTCGCAGCAGCAGGCGCGGGAACCGCCGGCCTCGGTCTGCACATCAAACACAGCCAGAAACAAAACATGAACAGGCCGCACTAAATTAGCTAAGGAGACCCCATGGCATCGAAGAACCTTTTGCCCGTCGTCGCACTCTGCGGCGCGCTCGCAACCGGAACGCCTGTCGCCGCTTGGGCGACTCCTGTCATGGCAGACTCCTTACCAGCGGCCCTAAGCTCCGCACCAAATCCGTCGAGCGCCATTGCGTGCAAGCGTTTTTCGATCGCACAGGCCGCAATCTCAACCTCGGGATGCCTTCGTCGTAATACGGACGGCTCGATAGTCGTGGATATCAATCGTTCGAACAAGGCAAACGGCTCCCAGGCGGGGTGCGCCGTCTGCACGTGGCACTCGGTTGTGCTCGATGCAGATGGCGATCCATGCAATTTAGAGCTGCGCATCGACATCGCTTCGGTCGATGACTCGGCGAACGGAGCGAAGGTCGCCTTCGACGGTGCGTTTTTCGAGAAAGGAGGCGGTATATGTCTGGGCTGCGCCGCCGCGAATGCAGACGATGCGCAGCCCACCCTCTCATTCACGGCATCGTTGCGGCTGACCAAAGCCGGTACCGATGTTATCGCGGCGGGAGAAGCGTCCCTGCTGTTCTACGCCGTCAGCACCAAAGACACAGACGCTCATTTCGAGAAGCCAGCCGGATCACTCAGCCTTACACGAGGGATAGAGGCAGGCCCTATTGAAATCGATGCCCACGCGCAAAGCAGGCAACGCATTCTTGCCGACCCGGCGCTTCTCGAAATGGAGTGGAACGGATCCGGAGCCATCGGAATTCTCCCCTCCGCGTTTGACGCCAAGACGCTCCCCCCAAACGACGAACCCATCAACGCAACCATACAAGAAGAGAGCGCGGACAAAGAAGCAGGTGCGGGCGACACGCCGTCGCCGACAAACAGCATCCCAGCTTCTCTCGAAGCACCGAATGAGCCCGCTAACGATCCAAACGATCCCGAGCTCGCGGACAGTCTGGGGCTTGCTGATCCTCAAGAGATCGATGAAGGTAACTGCTGCGTGCTTGCCGCGCTCGACCACACAGAGATCATCGACGCTGCGAACATCGAAGCTGCCGCCGCCAATCAGCCCGTCCGCAAGTCGGCTATCATCGCATTTCCTGAATCCATCGAAGTCGTCTTTTTGCCATCGGGCGAGGTCGTGGCCCCAACACTGCTCACCTTGTTGGGCGCCAAGAATACTCGAAACGAAATTAAAAAGGTCACAGTTGTCGACCCTGCAACCACCGCAAAACTGCGTCTATACGCCGTTGCTCCAGACGGAGGCAAGACCTTGGAATTCGATGGCGACACACTCCTAGCCTGGCGACGTCTGGACATTATGCAAGACGTCTCGTACCAGATCGAGCTCGAAGGGTTTGATCGTGCCCGCGATGCCAATATCATCGCCGCGGCTATCGAATCCCCGCAGCGGCTTATGACACTGCGCTTTGAATACTATCCCTATGTCCCGACAACCACCTGAGGCTTAAATGCTGCGCATCATTCCTAACACCACTTATATAACGTATTAGATGAGTCGCGATGTGCCTCGCATTTCGTTCTGCTACGATTGCCACGTTGGCATCAATACAGGAGGGCTCATGCCGGGCTTGGGAACAATCATCAACGTTGTGCTTTTAGTTGCGGGCGGTCTTTTGGGATTAGCGGGCGGCCGCTTCATTACACCGCGCATCCAAGACACGCTCATGAAAGCATCGGGGCTGTGCGTCCTGTTTATCGGCCTTGGCGGCACCATGCAAAAGATGCTCCTTATCGATGGGAAGGCGCTAGCGACCACCGGTACCACCATGCTCATCGTCTCATTTGCGCTCGGTTCGCTCATCGGCGAGGCCGTCAACTTGGAAGCCGCCATCGAGAACCTTGGCGAATGGCTCAAGCGCAAAACCGGCAGTGAGGGCGATAACGAGTTCACCAACGCTTTTGTCTCGACTTCACTCACTGTGTGTATCGGCGCCATGGCCATTGTGGGATCGATCCAGGACGGTCTGCTCGGCGACTGGTCCACGCTCGCCCTGAAAGGCGCGTTGGACTGCATCATCGTCTGCACCATGACGGCGTCGCTTGGCCGCGGCTGCATTTTCTCCGCCCTGCCCGTCGCCGTGTTCCAGGGGACGATCACGCTGTTTGCCGGCGCACTCTCCCCCATCATGACCACGGCAGCCCTCGACAGCCTTTCGCTCGTAGGCTCC
>URTD01000030.1 GCA_900550735.1 uncultured Collinsella sp. | reverse complement strand
GACGCCGTAACGGCTCGACGCTGCAAACCCGCAAGGGCGGCAATCTGCCTTTCAACTTCGGCGGCATGATCAAAAGATCAATGCCGCCTCGTTTCAAGGCACCTTGCTCGCTCTGGCGGGCTTTCGCTGACTTTTGCTTTACCTGCGGTGTTGGCGGGGTAGCTAATTAAGGATGGGGCTCTTTTAGCTACCCGCAAAGTAATCGTTGGGGACGTTCTTGTTTGACTAATCGTTTAAGAACGTCCCCCAACGACTAGCCCTCGCGTATCGTATGCGAGCTGGGCTTCGGGGGCCAGGCGTGCCCTGTTAAACATGCCTTCGGGTCGCACGTTTCCCTTCGAATCGATCATACAAGCCCCCAATCTTTTCGGTTTCCCCAGATTGTGAGCCCGCACACCCAAGCCGCACCGCCCGCCGTTCAGCTGAAACCACCTGCCAAAAAGGGACAGGTTTATTTTGGCAAGTTTTATCTGGGCAAACGTCCAAACCGACGTAAGGGAGTTGCCTTCCCTCGTGGCGGTCTTCTAGCAGAAAAACCAAGTGAGTAGCCTTTTTGCAGAAGGCCGAGCACGCCTAAAACGCCACAGCTCTGACCTGCAGTTTTATAGATCATTTGTCGCGATGTGCTCGGCAGGTTCAAAAAAGTCTACTCACTTGTATCTGAGACGCACCAGATTGGCAAAAACCGCCGCGAAAGGGCCCCTGGTCCCTTCGCGGCGGTCATACGCCTCTATTTTTGCGACGGTTTTGCCCGCTTGTTATTCGCTGTAGCGGGTGGCGATGGCAGCTTGTACCATGCCGGCGCTCATGAGGTAGGTCACCAGGAAGTAGCCACCGTATGCTGCCAGGAAGATTGCACAGGTGAGGCCCACGGTGCCACCGATGCTCATATTTCCGAATATGCTCACCAGCTCGATGATCACCTTAAGTGCCACAAAGGAGTGCGCCAGGCCCACTGCCAGCGGGAACAGGAAGAATACCGCTTGCTGTGCCATCACCGAATGGCGAATCTGGCGGTCGTCGCAGCCGATCTGCGCCAGCACACGATAGCTGCGGCTGCCGTCGGCCACATTGGAGAGCTGCTGGATCGACAGTATCGCCGCGCATGCAACGACCAATACAAAGCCGATGTAGATGGCTAGGTAGCTAATAAGACCGTTCATTTGCGCTGCCTGCGTGTACATCTCGGAGCGTGTGATGAAGGTTCCCCACGACCCCGGCTCCTTGCCGTCAACGAGCAGATTGTCGAGCACAGTGTATTTAATGCTCTCGTCTGCCTCGGTCGTATCCATCCCCTGTTTGTAGTTAACGAGCAGGCTACTGGAATACGGCTGCAGATTAAGTTGGGACAACAGCTCGTCGGCAACGACGACGGTACCCGGATTACTGCCCATCGCCGAGTTGGCGATGGCCGCCGTATCTTCGTCCGACTTATCGGTTGCGGGCTTGAGCGTATGCCCGCCCAAGGTAAGGGCATGGCCGCCAGCCATATCCTTGGTGTACAGGTCGACCAGCTCGCCGCCCATATCACACGTGAGCAGATACTGGTCGTGACCGATGTGCACCGGCTCCTCGCCCATCATCTGGCGCAGTTTGTTGTACTGGCTCGCCGGCGTCACAAACAGACCCATCGTATCGGCATTGCTACCCCCGAACGCCTTGGGAAGCTTTTCGCCCATGGCCTTGCACATTTCACTTGGAGTCACCGAAGGATCCGAACCGCCAAGCGGGTAACTCAGATACGAATCGATCTGCACATGCTCACCGGCAACATCGGCGATATTGACCTTCTTGCCGGTCTCGTCGTTGTTGTCCGCCGACTTGCCCTTACGATCGCCGTGCCATGGATCGCCGTGCCATGCGGAGTACAAATCGACCGTACTATCGGCCAGCACCATGCGATCGGCTTCAGACGGATTGATGTACTCTTTGTAGTAGTCGAGCGTATCGGGCGTGTAATAGACATACGTCTGTGACACGTCAACAGGGTTATAGCGCTCCAGGTTTTCGTTCATCACATTGGCAATCGACATACCGCACGTCACCGAGGTGATGGCCAAAAACAGGAGCATCGCGATGACGCCCATCGAAAAGCACACCGTGTTGACCTTGGCCGCAAGCTGGCGCACGGTAAACATGTTGAGGCCGCGCCAATACACGCCGCGCAGGCTCTGCAGCAGCTTGATGAGCATGCCCGAGAGTCCCCAGAACAGGGCAAAGGTGCCTACGGTAACCATAGCAGTCGTAATACCAAACTGGTTCATGGCCTCTTGCAGCTTGCTGTCCGTCGCGGTTAGCGGGAACCCATCACGTAGCAGACGGTAATAGGCCACGCCCACAAGCGCCACGCCCACGGCAAAGATGGCAATCGCGATCCAGGGGTTGCGTGTCTTGATGCTCTCGTTGCGACGCTCGGCACCCATAAGCTCGATAAGTTTGGTACGACGCACGGCGCGAAGGTTCAGCAGTAGCGTGAGCACAAACATTACGAGCATGCAGGCAAGGGTCAGATTGAACGCATGCACCGAGAAAAAGAAGTGGAAATTGGCGATTTGTGTCTTAAAGAGCGAGGCCGTAAAGAACGTCATGAGTTGGGAGAGTCCCACACCCAGCACAATGCCGGCGACAAAGGCCACGACCGACACTATCACGGTCTCGAGCGCCATGATCGTGGCGACGCGCCCACGCCCCATGCCGAGCACCTGGTACAGGCCAAACTCCTTCTTGCGGCGTTTCATGATGAAGTTATTGGCATACACCATCAAAAAGGCCATGACACCGGCCAAAAAGTACGTCAGGTCGCCGAGCATGCTGCCCATTACCTGCGCCAAGCCCTTTTCATCGATTCCGGCGATGTCGACCTGCATCGAGATGGTGTTAAAGGCATAGAAGACCGTGACGCCCAGGGTGAGCGTCAAAAGGTAGACGAGGTAGTCGCGGCCGGCGCGGCGAACGTTGCCCCAAGCGAGTTTACAGAGCATCGGAGCCCTCACCGCCCATCATGGCAACGACCTCCATAATGCGGTCGAAAAACTTTCGGCGGTCGGTGTCGCCGCGGCGCAGCTCGGTGAAGATCTTGCCGTCACGGATAAACAACACGCGGCTCGTGTAGCTGGCGGCAAAGCTGTCATGCGTGACCATGAGCACGGTGGCGCGCAGGCGGCGGTTAAGGGCCTCCAGGCTCTCGAGCAGCAGGCGGGCGCTCTTGGAATCGAGGGCGCCGGTGGGCTCGTCGGCCATGATCATGGTGGGGTCGGTGACGAGCGCGCGAGCCGCGGCAACGCGCTGCTGCTGACCGCCGGACATCTGGTAGGGATACTTGTCGAGCACCTGACTGATGGACAGGCGCGCTGCCACATCCTGCACGCGGGTCGAGATCTCTGCCGAGTTTGTGCGGGCGATGGTGAGCGGCAGGGCGATGTTCTCGCGTGCCGTGAGCGTATCGAGCAGGTTGGAGTCCTGGAAGATAAAGCCGAGCTCTTCGCGGCGGAACTGCGAAAGCTTAGCCTGCTTCATGCGCGTCACGTCCTGGCCGTTGATGCGGATCGTGCCGCTCGTGGCGCTATCGATGGTCGACACGCAGTTGAGCAACGTCGACTTGCCCGAGCCCGAAGCGCCCATGATGCCAACAAATTCGCCGCGGTTGACCGTAAAGCTGACGTCGTTGAGCGCGCGGGTCACGTTGCCCAGCGCTCCATATACCTTTTCGAGATGCGCGACCTCCAGTACCGGGGTCGCCATGTGCGTGGTTTGCATACCGAGTCCTTTCTTGCGATTAGTCTACGGCATCTATAGTCGCAAGAAGACGAGTCAGCTACCATCGATATGGCTTACGCTTGCCTTACCGTTGTGTAAGGTAGGGGTAGCTAGCCTGCTACGTGATGATATTGAGAGAGGACTCCTGTTGAAGACTGTTCATGTTGCCGCTGGGATCATTCGCAAAGAAGGATCCGATGAGCTGCTTGCCGTGCAGCGCGGCTACGGCGACATGCAAGGACTTTGGGAATTCCCGGGCGGCAAGCTCATGCGCGGCGAGACACCCGAAGACGCCGTGCGCCGCGAGCTCATGGAAGAGCTGCAGGTCAAAGTCACCAACCTGCGCGATTTCTATACCGTTGAGTATGACTACCCCGATTTCCACCTCTCCATGGAGTGCTACTACTGCTCGCTCACCGATGAATCCGATGAACCCCAGAAGCACGACCGCCAGCTCGATATCCGCTGGATTCCGCGTACCTCGCTTGCCACGGTGGAATGGATGCCCGCCGACAAGGGGCTCATTGATGCCCTGATTGAGTTGAAGGAAGATCGGCTTGAGGCCAACAGCACTGCCAACAACGCCGAGGCCACCGCAACCGACGAGCCCGCCACCAAGCCCAAGCGCACACCTAAGCGCCGCAGCAAGAAGCGTCCCAAGCCCGGCCTGCTCGACGGCATCGATACCTCGGACCTCTCCGCTGACGAGCGCGAACGGGTCCGCCGCCATCAAAAAGTCCATGAAGGGCAACAAGCGCGCCAATACCAAGCCAGAGCTGCTCGTTCGCCAGCGCCTGCGCGCAGCGGGCCTCACCGGCTATCGCCTGGAATGGAAGGTTCCCGGCAAGCCCGACATCGCCTTTCCCGGGCGCAAGATCGCCATCTTCGTCAACGGCTGCTTTTGGCACCGCTGCCCCAAGTGCAATCCGAGCCAGCCCAAGCGCAATGTTGAGTTTTGGGAGGCAAAGTTCCGTCGCAACGTCGAGCGCGACCGTGCCGCCGTGGCAGCGCTCACTCAAATGGGCTGGACGCCCATAACCATCTGGGAATGCGAACTCAAAAAGGACCGCATCGACGCCACCATGGAAAAGGTCATCGAGCAGGTGCGGGCCGCAGAGCCTCGGCGCTAGGAACGAGCCGTCCACACGCCTCACACAGGCGAGCCACATCCGCACCACAAACCTTAGAAAGCCCTTAAGTCCCCAACCTTTCAAGAGCGTTACTCGATAGCTTTTACCTGCGGTTTCATCGCAACGTCAAACCTCATTAAGCCTTTCTTTAGCGCTTCTTTGCAACAGCCGCGGCATAATACTGCCAACGCACGGGACTTGGCAGCACGCCCCGTGCGCAACCTTTTGGTGGACATCGAGGAGACCGCATAAGCATGTATTCTTCCAATGACGCAGCACAGCAGCCATCCCTAAAACATGCAAACCTTTTCTCCTTCCCCCCGACACAGAGAAACGGTCTCCTCGACTCCCCCACCGCAAAAACCAAGCGCTCAGCCGATCAGAGCCTCAACTTACGAGCATCCTTCGAAAAGCTCCAAGCATCCCTAGACAAGGCGTTCCCCGAACAGGCAAGAGCAATCTAAGCCCATCGCGCTTTATACTGATGCCATGCGAAACATGGATCACATAGAATTGCACCGCGGAGGACGCGAGGAAGCGTTTCCCGAGACCGCCGAAGACTGGCCCTATATTGCCGAACGCGCAGAATTCGCTCGCTATCCGGGCAATTCCGTCCCCTGGCACTGGCATTCCGAAGTTGAGCTTTTCTACATGGAGCAGGGAGCGATTGACTATCGAACGCGCGCGGCTCATGAGCACGTAGGCTTTGAGGAAGGGTCCGCCGGCTTTATCAACGGCGGCGTTTTGCACAGCACGCTGCAATCACCCAATTCGGCGCCAGCCATTCAAATGTTGCATATCTTTCAGCCGTCGATGCTCGGCGATCCCGCGAGACGCCTTCAAAAGCGCTATATCAATCCTTTGCTGCAATGTCGAGGCGTCGATGTGCTCAAATGGTCGCCCACCAACCCCGACGATATGCCCTTTATCGATTTGCTAAAGAGTTCCTTTAACCACGACCTTCAACGGCCGCAGAACGAGATGGCGCTTCGAAATAGTTTGTCAGAGCTCTGGATTCAGATTTACGCCAAGGCCGAACCGCTCTTTTCCTCCGACAACGCCTCTTGGATGACCAACCGCGACGTACAGTTCAAGGCAATCCTGGACTATATCCGCGCAAACTATGCAGCCGCTATAGATGTGCCCCAGATGGCATCTGCAGCCGGCGTAAGCGAAAGAGAGTGTTACCGCATTATCGAAGCTTGCGCAGGAACGACCCCGGCGGCATATCTACGCGCATACCGCATAAACCGTGCTTGCGAACTTTTGGCACACACCACGCGAACGGTACAGACAGTCGCGCGCCAATGCGGATTTATAACAGCAAGCCATCTTGGCCAGGTATTTAAAGAACAAATGGGGTGCACTCCTTCGAGCTATCGAGCAGCGAGGCAGAATCTCGATAGCACCAGGCAGAAATCCCGCTAGCCCTTCTTCTGTCACTGCATCAAACTTGCAGGCAAACAACAGAGAGGAGCAATCATATGAAGCACTTTGACCATATCGTATTTGACGTTGATGGGACATTGGCAGATACAGAAGAAAGCGTTCTGTCATCGCTTGGCCAGATTGTCCAAGAAGAAACCGGCAAAACGCTCCCCCGACACGAGCTTGAATTTGCCCTCGGCATACCCGGCAAGAACGCCCTTGAGAAACTTGGGATCTACTCACAGGCAACGCTGGATCGCTGGTGCCAAGTTGCCGCCAGCTTTAAAAGCACCATCAGCGTGTTTCCAGGTTTGCTTGAAGTCATCGCAACACTCGCCGATAGCGGCTGCAAACTTGGCATCGTCTCCTCACGTGCGCGCGACGAATACGCAAAAGAAATTGCACCCCTTGGTTTCGATAAGTATTTTGAGCACATCATCCTTGTCGAAGACACAACCGAACATAAACCCGCACCCGCACCCATGCTCGAATATCTCCGGCGTACAGGCGCGAATCCTGGCAACGTCGTCTACGTTGGCGACACCGTCTACGACGAACAATGCGCAACTTCAGCAGGGGTCAGTTTTGCCCGAGCAGCATGGGGATCACACCAAGACATCCCAAACGCCACCTACAACCTCAAAACCCCCAACGACCTGTTAACCCTAACAACCAAGTAACCCTCCCATCCCAAATTCGCAGTCCTAACGCCACAAGGGCGACGACCTCGAGTAGGTCAACCTGGGAGGGACGAGGGCTTAGTTCCCCAATCTTTCCGCAGGGGGCAAAAAGCAACGTCTTATTTTTCCGACACTAACGCCACAAGGGCGATCGAGCAGGACGGCTTGGGCGGGTCCCCGTACTTAGTTTCCAATATCATTCCGCAGCGCGAAGGCCCCCGTTGCCAACGCTTCGTAGAAGCGAGGCAACGGGGGCCTTCATGCGCGAGGACGTTTTGGAAACTAAGTACGGGGACCCGCCCAAGCCGTCCGGTGGGATCAGAGTACCCTTGCTGTTACTCTGCTTTGCCCACAGAGTTGAGGTTGGTCATGCGGATCTTAACCAGCTCGGTGATCTCACGCATGCCCTCCTTGGCCGGCTTCTTGGGATCGAAGCAGGCAGGGTTCTCGGCCATGTAGGCCATGAAGCCCTTGGTGTAGGCCTGACGCAGCTCGGTAGCGTAGTTAACCTTGCAGATGCCGTTCTTCACAGCCTCGGCAACCTGCTCATCGGGCACACCGGAGGTGCCGTGCAGAACCAGCGGCACGTCGACGGCGTCGCGGATGGCCTTGACCACAGACTGCTCGATGTGCGGATCGCTCGTGTACACACCGTGGCTGGTGCCAACACCAATAGCGAGGGAGGTGCAGCCAGTACGCTCGACGAACTCCTTGGCCTCGGCAGGATCGGTGTAGGGGCTCTCGCCCTCAACCGCGGGACCGTCGTCCTCCTTGCCGCCAACCTTACCGAGCTCGGCCTCGACGGGCACGCCCATGGCGCGGCCAGCGTCGGCGACGGACTTGGTCAGAGCGATGTTGTCCTCGAAAGACTCGTGCGAGCCGTCGATCATGACAGAGGTGTAGCCCGTGCGGAAAGCCTGCATGCAGCGGTCATAGCCATCGCCGTGATCGAGGTGCAGAGCGACGGGCACGGAAGCGCGCTCGGCGGCAGCCTTGACCATGCCGTAGAAGTAGTCCAGACCAGCGGTCTTGATGGTGCCCGGGGTGGTCTGCATGATGACGGGGGACTTGGTCTCCTCGGCAGCGGCCAGAACGGCCATAACAAACTCGAGGTTCTCGACGTTGAAAGCGCCAACAGCGTAGTGGCCGGCCTGAGCGTCCTTGAGCATCTTTTCGGTGGTAACAAGTGCCATGAGCGTTTGCTCCTCTCCCTCGCCCGCATCTGGACATCGGGCGTAGTTGTTCACAAGGCGTTTTACCTTGCGTTTTACTGCGCTCATTGTATGAAATTCAGCGGCTTTGCACGTGCGAGATATTGAGCCCATGCAGGTCAATACGGCCGTTTTTGAAAAGCAAACGGAAGGAATTGGAGCCAAGCGGGCGTGTTCAATATTGAATTTTGGGCGTTCAGCGTCTTTCTTTTATAGAAAAGATAAGTAATCGAAAGGTATTTTCTTACTCAAAAAGAAAATGAACGAAAATAGAGTCAACACAATTCCTGCAAATTTCAGACGATGATGGAGCAAATATGGCCCACGCAACAACCCGAGCTTTCGCCGACGAGCGTCGTTCCGCCATCATGGAGATGCTCGATCATAATGCCTCGGTGCAGGTAGCAGAAATCGCCCAGACCTTTGGCGTGTCCTCCGTCACCGCCCGCGCCGACCTGGACGCGCTCGCCGAAGCAGGCAAGCTGCGCCGCACGCATGGCGGTGCCGTATCGCTCCACAAACGCCTGACCGTTTCCACGCAGGATCGCCGCATCAATGTCAACGTCGCCGCCAAGCAGGCCATCGCGCAAAGCGCCATCGAGCTCGTCAATGACGGCGACACGCTGCTCGTCGACTCGGGCACCACGGCGCTCGAGTTCGTCCGGCTCCTCGATCAGCGCGACGGTATCACCGTCATCACGGCCGACATTACCATTGCCGATTACATCGACGAAAGCATGCCCTCAGTCGATGTCGTCATGCTGGGCGGGGCGCTGCGCAAAGGCCATCGTTATTTGTACGGACCGCTCACTATGCAGGCGCTCCAAATGGTCCATGCCGATCTGGCCGTCATGTGCCCCGGCGCCTTTGTCCCCAGCTGCGGCTTTACGACCGACTTTCCCCAGATGGCCGAGACCAAAACGGCTATGATCGCCGCGGCCCATCAAAGCGTCGCCCTCATGGACGCCAGCAAGGTTAACGGACGCGGCATGTACCGCTTTGCCGAGCTTGCCGATGTCGACTCCATCGTGATGGACAGCGACCCCGATAATGCCGTCGCCACCTCAATCGCCGAGATTGTCGACAACGCCCGCCCAAATCTCCTCATCGCCGGCGCTTAAACAAAAACCACCACAAAGGTCTCCTTTGTGGTGGTTGAGCATCAGAAGTGAATGTGTCGCTACTTGGACAGCTCGTCGGCGAGAACCTCGATCTGAGCGCGCGAGGCGTCGTTGAGCGAACCCAGCACGGTCACCTTGTTCTGCGCCAGGGTGATGTCCTTCATGCCCTCGAGCTCCTTGGTCATAACCTTGGCAGCGGTGGGCGCCCAGGAGCCAGCCTCAACGAGCGCCACCGTACGGTTCTGATAGGCGTGCTCGGCAAGCGTGTGGATAAAGGTGCTCATGAACGGGAAGATCTCGCCCTGATAGGTGATGGAGGCGAGCACCAGACGGTCATAGCGGAACGCATCCTCAACGGCCTCGGCCATGTCGTCGCGAGCCAAGTCAAAGACGGAAACCTTCTGGCCGCGGGCCTCGAGCGCAGATGCAAGCTCCTCAACGGCGGCCTTCAGATGGCCGTACACGCTCGCATAGGCAATCGTGATGCCCTCGTCCTCGGGCTGATAGCTCGACCAGGTGTTGTAGGTGTCGAGGTAATAGCCCAGATTCTCGGTAAGAACAGGACCATGGAGCGGACAGATGATCTGGATATCCAGATCGGCGGCCTTCTTGAGCACGGTCTGCACGAATTTGCCGAACTTACCGACGATGCCAAAGTAGTAGCGGCGCGCTTCGCAAGCCCAGCCTTCCGGGTCCTCGATGTCGTTGGCGCCGAACTTGCCAAAGCCGTCGGCACTAAAGAGCACCTTGTCGGTGGACTCGTAGGAGAAGATCACCTCGGGCCAGTGCACGTTGGGGGCGCCGATAAACGTTAGGCTGTGGCCACCCAGGTCGAGCACGTCGCCCTCTTTGACGACCATCTTACGCTCGGGGTAGTCGGTGCCAAAGTAGTTGACCATCATGCGGAAGGCGCCCATGCTGGCCACTATCTGTGCCTGGGGGTAGCGCTCCATAAAGGCGGCGATGCCAGCAGAGTGATCAGGCTCCATGTGATGGATAACCAGGTAGTCGGGCGTACGTCCATCGAGCGCGGCCTCGAGGTTGCCGAGCCACTCGTCAACAAAACCACCATCGACCGAATCGGCGACGGCGATCTTTTCGCCCAAGATAACGTAGCTGTTGTATGCCATACCGTTCTCGGACACATCGTACTGGCCCTCGAACAGGTCAATGTCGTGATCGTCGACGCCAACGTAGCGGATATCCTTGGTGATCTCCATCAGGCAAAGCCTCCTAGATAGACAAAATAACCCGTCTATCATAGCACTCGGCAGCATTCCAACTGTTATCTGCCGGCATCCTTACCGATTGTTATTGAAATACGATAAATCGCCGTTTACCTGCGCAAACTATGAGCGTGGTATCGCCGTGCTATGTCGAATAATGAGCTGGCCGGGAATACGAATGGCAACGGTTTTGCCCGCCGTACCCGCCTCGGGAACCGCATGCTCGAATACCTCGCGTCCGCGCTGATGTAGATCGAATCGCACGGTCGTGAGCTCGTTGTGTGCCACAAAATCATCGAGCGAATCATCGACGCCCACCACGCTCACGTCCTCGGGCACGCGCAGATCGCTATCGCGCAGCGCTGCAATCGCGCCATTTGCCATCTGGTCGTTTGCCGCATAAATCGCCGTCATGGTGCGATCGTGCTCGGCCAGGTACCTGCCAGCCTCGTAACCGCTGTTGGCAGACCAGTCGCCCTCGAGCGGCTCTGCCGGCTCGATGTGTTTACGCTCGAGTGCATCCTGCCAACCGGCACGACGAAATTGCTCGTCGACCGAGAACGACGGGCCGCCAATATAGCGAATCTGCTCGTGCCCCAGCTCAAACAGGTGATCCATAAGCAATAGCGAGCAGCCGTAATGGTCGGAATCGACCGTGGTCACGCGCGGATGCGCGTACATGGTAACGATGACCGTGCCAATGCCCGGCAGTGGATCAAACGTCTCAAAATCAGGCGCCATGCGACTCATGCCGATAATGATGCCGTCCACCGGTAATGCGGCCATACGACGCGTGGCCTCGGCAAGTGAGAATTCCTCGGTCTTGGACATCTCGACCAGCGTGATGGCGCAATTATGCTCGCGAGCAGCGCTGGCGATGCCGTCGATCATTGAGAGGTTGCCAAACTTGGTGACATCGTTGATGCATAGGCCGACCGAATGGTAACGGCCGTCGCGCAGCGAGCGACCGGCATAACTCGGACGAAAGCCGAGCTCTTGCATAGCAGCCTGCACGCGCTGGCGCGTCTGCTCGTTAACGTTGGGCAAGCCGTTGGCGACGCGCGAAACCGTCTGCTGCGAAACGCCAGCAGCGCGGGCGACGTCGGCCATGGAGACCGGACGCGTACCTGTATCGTTGGACGGGCGCCTTGCCACAGGATCACCTTCACCCTTGCGAGATCTGAATAGCGTGAATGCCGGCCCGGGCAGAAATACATCCCGCGCCGAGGCCCGCTATCGTCGGACGCATGTTAACGTACTCTACTTTTTCTATCTGCATCTCTTCTGCTTTATAAGTCCATACGGCAGTACCGTTCACGGCTGAATTTCTACCGATTACCAGATTCTCAAAAAGTGACAGGCGATGTGTTATGAGTACGTTAACATAGCCCGTAACGTGCGGTATCGTGAACACTTGGTTCATGCCGCTTCAAGTTGTTAACGTACTCATAACGACGCAAAACCCACCCGGGCACGCCAAGGAAAGGACTCCCATGACCACCCCCGACGAAAAGACATTCGCCACGCTCACCAAGCTGTTCGAGGAGGAGTTTGGCCCCATCGGCGACCGCCAGGTGCTCTACGTGCACGCGCCCGGCCGTTCCGAGATCAGCGGCAACCACACCGACCACGAGGGCGGCCACGTCATCGCCGGCTCGCTCGATGTCGCCGTCGACGGCATCGCCGTGGCAACCGACTCCAACAAGGTCCGCGTTGCCGACGGGGGCTACCCCACGTTTGAAATCGCACTCGACACGTTAGATGTTCAGGAGTCCGAGAAGGGCACGTCCGCAAGCCTCGTGCGCGGTATGGCCCACGAAATCGCAGCGCTTGGTGTTGAGCCCAAAGGCTTCAACTTCGCCTTCACCTGCTCCGTCCCCTCGGGCGGCGGCCTTTCCAGCTCTGCCGCCGTCGAGGCCGCGTACGGTCGTGCCATGGAGACGCTCTGGGGCGCGCCCGCCATTGAGCCCGTCACGCTCGCCCAGATGAGCCAGCGCACCGAGAACAACTACTACGGCAAGCCCTGCGGTCTGATGGACCAGGCCGCCGTATGTCTGGGCGGCCTTGCCTACATGGACTTTGAGGACCAGGCTCAGCCTAAGACCCAGAAGCTTGAGCTCAACTTTGAGGATCACGGCTATGCGCTCGTGCTCGTTAAGGTCGGTGCCGACCACGTGGCCGCCACCGACGACTACGCCGCCGTTCCGCGTGAGATGCAGGACGTCGCCGCCGAGTTTGGCAAGGCACGCCTATGCGAGGTAAACGTTGCCGACTTTGACGCCAAACTCCCCGAGCTGCGCGCCAAGCTGGGCGACCGCGCCTGCCTGCGCGCCGTTCACTACTGGTACGAGAACGGCCTGGTCGACAAGCGCTGGGCAGCGCTCAACGCCGGCGACATCGACCAGTTCCTGGTCCTGACGCGCGAGTCCGGTGCCAGCTCTGCCATGTACCTGCAGAATGTCGTTGCCAAGCTGGGCTCCGAGCAGCCCTCGATGTATGCTCTGGCACTGGCCGAGCATGTGCTTGACGGGCGCGGCGCCGTCCGCATCCACGGCGGCGGCTTTGGTGGCACCATCCAGGCCTTCGTGCCGCTCGACCTGGTCGACGCCTTCATCACCAAGATGAACGGCTGGCTGGGCGAAGGCTCTGCCCGCCACTACGCAATTACTGACAAGGGGGCTTACGCGGCATGGCTGTAATGACTGATGTGCGCGAGGCCGCGCAGGGCTTGATTGAGTATGCCATCCATCGATCGATGATCCGACAGGACGATCGCATCTGGGCATACAACACCATTCTGGAGTGCATCGGTGCTACGGGCCCGGCGCTCGACATGGCCTGGGCGCTCCAGGTTGAGAAACTATCGCTCTTGCACCCCGATACACTCCCCGACTTTGATCTTGAAGGCACTCTTGCCGCGCTTTCCGAGGCCGCCGTTGTCAACGGTGCCGCCGAGGACACGGCATCGGGCCGCGACCGCATCGCCATGCGTATCATGGGCGTGCTGATGCCAAGGCCTTCGATTGTAAACGAGGAGTTCAACGGACGCATGGGCGTCAACGAGCCCCGCGCCGCGACCGACTGGTTCTACGGCCTGTGCTGCGACGCCGGCTACGTGCGCCGTGCCGCCATCGCGCGCAACATCAAATGGAGCACCCCCACCAACTGGGGCGACCTCGAGATTACCATCAACCTGTCAAAGCCCGAAAAGGACCCGCGCGATATTGCCGCGGCCGGCGCCGCCAAAAACACGGGCGAGAAGTATCCCGCCTGCCAGCTCTGCATCGAAAACGAGGGCTATCCCGGACGCTCCGCTGCAGCCGACGGCGGCGCCCATCCCGCCCGCCAGAATCTGCGCGTTATCCCCATTAAGCTCGACGGCGAGCGCTGGGGCTTCCAATACAGCCCGTACGCGTACTTTAACGAGCACTGCATTGCCATGAGCTCCGAGCATCGTCCGATGCACGTCGACCGCAAGGGGCTGACCTGCCTGCTCGACTTTGTCGACCTGTTCCCGCACTACTTTATTGGCTCCAACGCCGACCTGCCCATCGTGGGCGGCTCGATTCTGTCGCACGACCACTTCCAGGGCGGCGCGCACGAGTTCCCCATGATGCATGCCGCCGAGGTCTCGCAGTTTAGCGTGCCCGGTTTTGACCAGGTCAGCGGTACCGTGCTGCAGTGGCCG
>URTD01000029.1 GCA_900550735.1 uncultured Collinsella sp. | reverse complement strand
CCAGGTCCTTGGGTAACGTTGCTAGACGAGCGTTGCTTTGCTCGTTCGCTTTTTGGTCTGGAGAGCCGGGTGGGCTGATATATATGGACAAGGGGCTCCCCCGTTGGTGAACGGGGGAGCCCCTTGTTGCGTTTTGGTTGTTGTTGCGACCTACAGGTGGCTGATGATCAGTTCCATCTTGCCTTCGAGGTCGATGGAGCTGACGGTGCTCGGGGCCAGCAGGTGGCTTCCCTTGTGGACGGGGTCGCCGCAGACGGTGCCTTCGCCGTCGATGACCGACAGGCACATGAAGGGCCAGCGCTGGTCGAGGGTCTTGCTGCCGTTAACGCGCACGCGATCGACGGTGTAGCAGGGGCAAGACTCGAGCTCGGTCACGCCGTCCACCTCGGGCGCGGTCACCGTGCCGTCGGTCGGAGCCTGAGCATCAAAGTTTATGCAGTCGAGGCTCTGCTCAATGTGCAGGGGACGCAGTTTGCCGTCGGTGCCGGGACGGTCGTAGTCGTACAGACGATACGTCACGTCGCTCGACTGCTGCGTCTCCAAAATGAGCGTGCCGGTCTTGATGGCGTGCACGGTACCGGAATCGATCTGGAAAAAGTCGCCCTTGTGGATCGGCAGTACATTGAGCATATCGTCCCAACGGCCGTCCTTGATCATCCGCGCGGCCTCGGCGCGGTCGTGCGCACGCTGGCCGACGATGATCGTGGCGCCGGGCTCGCAGTCCAGTACATACCAGCACTCGGTTTTGCCTAGGCTGCCGTTCTCGTGCTCGGCGGCGTACTCGTCGTTGGGGTGAATCTGGATCGAAAGGTCGTCCTTGGCGTCCAGAATCTTAATGAGCAGCGGGAACTCCTTGCCCTCGCAATTGCCAAAGAGCTCGCGGTGCTCGGCCCACAGCCATGACAGCGTGTGACCGGCGTACGGGCCCTCCACAATCTGGCAGTCGCCGTTGGGATGGGCCGAGATGGCCCAGCACTCACCGATGGGACCCTCGGGAATGTCGTAGCCAAACACGGTTTCGAGCTGGCGCCCGCCCCAGATCTTCTCGTGGAAGATCGGCGTGAGTTTAATCAAATCGGACATGTGCATACTCCCATAAGGTTGTGCGGGTGCCCCGCAAGACAGCTCAAAACGAGCACCCACCGGATTACAAAACTAGGCCAGCGTTACGTTGTGCAGCTCAAAGCGGTCGCCTACGTTGTGCGAGATAGAATATTCAAACGCGGTGCCGCTATCCAAGAAGCCAATCTGATTGAGTTCGAGCAGGGGAGAGCCAGGTTTGGTGTCCAGGCGCTCAGCTTCTTCCTCGGTTGCTGCCACGGCGCGAATGGTACGGTGGAAGCTCGAAATCTTCAGCCCGCATTGCTCGCGGATAAAGCGGTAGACCGATCCGTACAGGTCCTTCTTTTTCAGCCCCGGAATCAGCTCGAGGGGCATGTAGGTGTACTCGATAACGATGGGCTTCTCGTCGGCCTGACGCACGCGCACGATGTGATAGGCAAAGTCATCCTCGGCAATTCCCAGCTGGGCTGCGATGTCCGCTGGTGGATTAACGATCGAGAAATCGTAGACCACCGAGGTCACCTTCTCCCCGCGATGCTCGTACGAAAAGCCTTGGGCGCGGTCGTTCTTGCCTTGGAAAAACACCTGGCCGGGAAGCCCCGCCGTGTCCTTGACGTAGGTGCCCGATCCGCGCCGGCTGGTGATCAAGCCCTCCTCGGTAATCTGCTCAATCGCACGTTTGACGGTGATCTTAGAAACGCTATACAGCTCGCAAAACTCTACGACGGTGGGAAGCTTGTCGCCCGGTTTAAGTGCGCCGTCCTCGATGCTTCGACGAATGTCTGCAGCTATCGCCTCGTATTTGGGAATCATGCAATCCTCCCTTCATTATTTGCGTTGATATAAAGAGAGTATACCTACTTAAAAAGCATCCATATGGCTTTCATCAAAGAAGTTCGATAAAGAAAAATAAAAAAGACGCTTTACAGAATAAATTAGAGCGCTATAGTTATAGACAACAAGCGAGATGCATTGGCGTTTGCTTGTACTGTTTGGAGACGGTTTTGCTTTGGCAGGTTGGATATCGGTATGACCGGTGCGCGCCCGCGCCGGATAACCTGCCAAAGCAAACCCGTCTCCAACCGGAAGCTCTAGAACACGAAAGCGAGGACTTTGATGGCACAGTATCAGCTGCCCAACGACTTCTTCTTTGGCGCTGCTATGTCCGGCCCGCAGACTGAGGGTCAGTGGAACCAGGGCGGCAAGCTCGAGAACCTGTGGGACACCTGGTCCATCCAGGATCTGGGTTCGTTCTACAACTGCGTTGGCTCTTATGCCGGCAATGACTTTATGGCCAAGTACCAGGAAGACCTTCGCATTTTGAAGGACTTGGGCCTGGATACCTATCGCACTTCCATCCAGTGGAGCCGTCTGCTCGATGCCGACGGCAACCTTAATGAGGAGGGCGCTGCGTGGTATCACGAGCTGTTCCGCGCCTCTCGCGAGGCCGGCCTGGAGCCGTTTGTCAACTTGTACCACTTTGACATGCCCACCTACCTCTTTAACCGTGGCGGCTGGGAGAGCCGTGAGGTTGTCGAGGCTTACGCGCATTACGCCGACGTCGCCTTCCACGAGTTTGGCCAGGAGATTAAGTACTGGTTCACCTTTAACGAGCCCATCGTCGAGCCCGAACAGCGCTATCAGGAGGGCGTGTGGTTCCCGCAGCTTCACGACTTTAGCCGCGCCCGCACCGTGCAGTATCACATCTCGCTGGCGCACGCGCTGGCCGTGGCCAACTACCGTCGCGCCTATGACGAGGGCGCTGTTCGCGCCGATGCTAAGATCGGCATGATCAACTGCTTTACCCCGGTCTACACCAAGGAGAACCCTAGCGAGGCAGACCTCGAGGCCGTGCGTATGACCAGCGGCATCAACAATCGCTGGTGGCTCGACCTTATTACCAAGGGCGAGCTTCCCGCCGACGTGCTCGACAGCCTGGCCGAGGGTGGCGTTAAGCTCCCGTTCCGTGCCGGCGACCAAGAGATTCTCAAGCAGGGTGTTGTCGACTGGCTCGGCTGCAACTACTACCATCCCACGCGTGTTCAGGCGCCGGCGAGCAAAGTCGACCAGTACGGCCTGCCGCATTTTGCCGACGAGTACGTATGGCCCGACGCCGTTATGAACGAGAGCCGCGGCTGGGAGATCTACCCGCAGGGCCTCTACGACTTTGGCATGGACTGCGCTAAGAACTACCCCGATCTTGAGTGGTTCGTTTCCGAGAACGGCATCGGCATCATGGACGAATACAAGAACCGCGATGCCGAAGGAACCATCCAGGATGACTACCGCGTCGACTTTGTGCGCCAGCACCTGGAGTGGGTTGCCAAGGCAATCTCCGAGGGCGCCAAATGCCGGGGCTATCACTACTGGGCCGTCATCGATAACTGGTCTTGGGCTAATGCCTTTAAGAATCGTTACGGCTTTGTCGAGGTCGACCTTATGGACGGCTACAAGCGCCGCCTTAAGAAGTCGGCGGCCTGGCTCAAACAGGTCGCCACGACCCACGTGGTTGATTAGCGACCGGGCGAACGCCCAGACCGCGCGCCGCCGCGCGCAACACATGGCACATCTGGTGGCAGAGGGCGACAGACCACCGTGCGCATAGGAAAAGGCCGGATTTGAAAGTTAGGAGCAATCATGGCCAGTGACAACGGAAAGAGCTTCCTCGACAAGTTTGCCGAGGTCTCTGCGAAGGTGGGAAACCAGGTTCACCTGCGTTCCCTGCGTGACGCCTTCGCGACCATCACGCCGCTCTATATCCTTGCGGGTATCGCGGTTCTTATTAACAACGTCGTGTTCCCTCTGTTCCCGCTCGATGCGGCGGGCCTTGCCAACCTCCAGACCTGGGGTTCGGCAATTACGCTGGGCACCCTCAACGTCTCTGCCATTATCTTGGCCGGATTGATTGGCTACAGCCTCGCTAAGAACAAGCGTTTCGATAACCCGCTCGCTTGCGTGGTCGTCGCTATCTCTGCTTTCGTCATCATGATGCCGCAGCAGATCACCGCCACGCTTGCCGCCACGAGCCCGCTGCTCACCGACAAGATCACCTCCGCCGAGGTCACGGGCGCCCTTTCGACTGCCAACACCGGCACCAACGGTCTGTTCTCGGCTATTATCATCGCCCTGCTTTCCGTCTCGCTCTTCATCAAGATTTCTGGCGTCGAGAAGCTCAAGGTTAAGCTGGGCGAGGGCGTGCCCCCCGCGGTATCCAACTCCTTCAACGTCATGATCCCGATGCTGCTCAACCTCGCGATCTTCGCTCTTGCCGCAGCCCTGCTCGCCGTGTGCGCTGGCACCGATCTGTGCACCATCATCTCCACGTGCATCTCCAACCCGCTCAAGAGCATCATGAACGCCGGTCCGTGGGCTGTTATCCTCATCTACACCCTTGCCAACCTGCTGTTCTGCGTCGGTATTCACCAGTCCACCATCTCTGGCGCTACCGTCGAGCCGATCCTGACCATGCTCATCGTCGACAACATGGCTACCTTTGCCGCCGGTGGCACCATCCAGCCCGATCACTACATGAACATGCAGATCGTTAACAGCTTCGCCCTCATCGGCGGCTCGGGCTGCACCCTCATGCTTCTGCTCGACACGCTCCTGTTCTCCAAGAACAAGGCTTCCGAGACCGTTTCCAAGATGGCTATCCTGCCTGGTCTGTTCAACATCAACGAGCCGGTTATCTACGGTTACCCCATCGTGTACAACCTGCCGCTCATGATCCCGTTTGTTCTTCTTCCCGACCTGTTCATCGGCATCACCTATGGCCTTACCTGCGCAGGCATCATCAGCCCCTGCATCGCCCAGGTGCCTTGGACCATGCCTCCCGTCATCAATGCCCTGCTCGCTACGGGCTTTGACTGGCGCGCCGGCGTGTGGCAGGCTATCGAGATTGTCATTGGCATGGCCGTCTACCTGCCCTTTATGAAGATTTCCGAGAAGGCAATCGCCAAGCAGGAGGCTTTCGCCGAGTAGAACGCCTAACGTTCGTCCCTTTCACCTTTGCGGGCGCCGGTACGCGGTGCCGGTGCCCGCAGCTCTCTCCCTTGTGTAAAGATGCAGGGGGGTGGGCACAATAGCCGCAAGGAATACAACCAGTTGTCGTCTGCGCGCCGCGCAGTTATAAGGAGGAAACCATGAAGAAGATCATGCTCTGCTGCAATGCCGGTATGTCCACGAGCCTGCTGGTCCAGAAGATGCAGGCCGAGGTTGCAAACCGTGGTCTGGATATTGAGGTCGAGGCTCGTCCCATGAACGAGGCCCACGATCACCTGGACGAGTGCGACATGTTGCTGCTTGGTCCGCAGATCGGCTACACCAAGGACGATTTTGAGAAGGAGGCCGCCGGCCGCTTCCCGGTCGAGGTTATCAACATGGTCGACTACGGCCGCATGAACGCTGCCGGCATCATCGACCACTGCGTCAGCGTGATGGGCTAGGTGCTCTGCATGGAGGATATGAACGAACTGCAGATGACCTGCTTTGAGATCATCAGCTACGTCGGTACCGCCAAGAGCATGTACATCAATGCCGTGCAAAAGGCCAAGGAGGGCGATTTTGACGCCGCCGAGGAGCTTATCAAGCAGGGCGACGAGGCCTATAACGGTGGCCACGATGTTCACATGGGGCTTCTGAAGAAGGAGGCCAACGGCGAGCGTAACGGCGAGGCCCCGTTGATTTTGCTGCATGCCGAGGACCAGATGGCCGGCACCGAGACCATGCGCGTCATGGCGACGGAGCTCATCGAGGTTCACAAGCAGCTGCAGGCACTTCAGGCCTAGTCGGCGTTATCGCCGCGACGGACCGTGCGGTCCAACAGACAACATAGTCCCTTTGACGGGCGCCGGGAGCCTCCGCCTCCCGGCGCCTTTATTTTTGGGGATGGTCTTGCGCGGCCTGTTGGGCAGCCAATTGCGTTACCCCAGATAAAACCTGCCAAAACAAACCTGTCCCTTTTTGGTAGGTTTTTGCCTTGAGAGCGGTACCATACAGGCAATGTTTAAACGAGAAAGGTGGGCTCCCATGGAACCTAAGCAGTACTACATCGGCATCGACGTCGGCGGCACTTCGGTTAAGGAGGGCCTGTTCGACGAGGACGGCAACCTGCTTGCCAAGGCCAGCGTGCCCACGCCTCCTATCGTTGACGCTGCGGGCTTTGCCGCGGTGACCGAGGCTATCGACCAGGTGGTCGCCAAGGCACAGATTCCGCGTGCCTTTGTGGCGGGCATTGGCCTGGCCGTTCCGTGTCCCATCCCGGCGTCGGGCGATGCCAAGGTCAAGGCCAACATTGCCATTAACCTGCCCGAGCTGAGGGTCGCCATTCAGAAGCACTGCCCCGATGCGGTCGTTAAGTATGAGAACGATGCCAACGCCGCTGCCATGGGCGAGGCCTGGCTCGGTTCTGCCAAGGGCGTGCAGAACGTGGTGATGGTCACCATCGGTACCGGCGTGGGCGGCGGCGTTATCGTTAACGGCGACGTGGTATCGGGCGTTGTGGGCGCCGGCGGCGAGATTGGCCACATGTGCCTGAACCCGGCCGAGGAGCGCACCTGCGGCTGTGGCGGCCATGGCCATCTGGAGCAGTATTCCAGCGCCACCGGCGTGGTGAGCAACTACCTTGCCGAGTGCAAGAAGGCGGGCGTCGAGCCCATTGAGCTCACCGGCCCCTCCGATTCCAAGGACGTGTTCCAGGCCTGCCGCGAGGGCGACAAGCTTGCGCTGGCCGCAGCCGACACCATGGCCGACTACCTTGGCCGCGCCCTGGCGCTTATCGCCAACGTGGTCGACCCCGAGATGTTCCTGATCGGTGGCGGCGCGTCTGCCTCGGCCGATGTTTATCTCGACAAGGTTCGCGAGCACTTTAAGCAGTACGCGCTCTCTGCCTCGCGCGAGACGCCCATTAAGGTCGCTTCGCTCGGAAACGACGCCGGCATCATCGGTGCCGCCTACGTAGCCCTGCGCGCCGCCGGTAAATAGTCGGTGCAGGAGGGCGGTGGTACAAGGGGGCAGACTTCGCCCCCAGGCTCGCCCCAAATTGCGCCGCGGCCCTTGCGTCTCATAAGGTTCGGCGCCAGCGTGCTACCATAGCTACGTCCAAGTACACATATCAAGTGGAGGATATCCATGGCAAACGTTCTTGTCTTTGGTCACCAGAACCCCGATAACGACGCCATCATGAGCGCCGTCGTCCTGTCCCAGCTGCTCAACCAGGTTGAGTATGCCGGCAACACCTACGAGGCCTGCGCCCTGGGTCAGCTTCCGGCAGAGTCCGCCAAGCTGCTCGCCGACGCCGGCATCGCCGAGCCCCGCGCGATCGAGTCCGTCGAGGCCGGTCAGCTCGTCGTCCTCACCGACCACAACGAGTCTGCCCAGTCCGTCGCCGGCCTTAAGGACGCCACGGTCTTTGGCGTTGTCGATCATCACCGCATCGGCGACTTCGAGACCGCCGGCCCGCTGCACTACATCTGCCTGCCCTGGGGTTCCAGCTGCACCATCGTCACCAAGCTCGCCGGCGTGCTCGGCGTTGAGCTTTCCGACGTCCAGGCCAAGCTGCTGCTCTCGGCCATGATGACCGACACGCTTATGCTCAAGAGCCCCACCACCACCGATGTCGACCGCGCCGTCGCCGCCAAGCTCGGCGAGCAGGTGGGCGTCGACCCGGTCAAGTTTGGCATGGAGGTCTTCCTCACCCGTCCGTCCGGCTCCTTCACCGCAGCCGAGATGGTCGGCAACGACATCAAGATGTTCGAGCCCGCCGGCAAGAAGCTGCTCATCGGCCAGTACGAGACCGTCGACAAGAGCCGTGCGCTTGGCATGATTGACGAGATTCGCGAGGCCATGCGCGCCTACGCCGCCGAGAAGGGTGCCGACGGCATTGTTCTGTGCATCACCGACATTATGGAGGAGGGCTCGCAGGTCCTGCTCGAGGGCGAGACCGAGGCCGCTCAGAAGGGCCTGGGCATTGCCGACGAGCACGACGGCGTCTGGATGCCGGGCGTCCTCTCCCGTAAGAAGCAGGTCGCTGCCCCCATCATGGCCGCCTGCTAGGTTCTTTTGACCAAATGCCACGACCGGATCGCGGACGCCCCGCGCTCCGGTCGTTTTTTGTGCACGGCGCCGCGTCGTCTCTTGGACAGGCGTGCCCGTGCCGTTGAGCAAATAATGTTCAACCTGTGGTTCCGCTTTTCGGCCACGCCTGCGTGCTTGTCGTGCAGGGTAGGCTAGATGCAAGCGTAATACGTTAGAGCGCGGCGCCGCCACTTGGGCGGGCCGTGCTTTTTTAAGACGGGAGCTTTCCCGTGAAAGGAGCCGCCCATGGCAGCAACTGAGCAGCTGTTCAACGTTCGTGAGCGCAAGCGCTTTGAACGTCACGACATTTGGGAACGCATCACCGAGAACGGCACGATTTCCGCCGCCGTCATGGTCTTCGCCGCCATCGCCGCCGTCATTTGCGCCAATACCGATGCCTACGAGGCCGTCCATCACTTTTTGGAGACCCCGCTGTATGTGGGTCTGGGAAACCTTACGGCCGGTCTCACCGTTGAGCTTTTCGTCAACGACTTCCTCATGGCGATTTTCTTTTTGTTGGTGGGCATTGAGCTTAAGTACGAGATGACGGTCGGCGAGCTCAAGAATCCGCGTCAGGCCATGCTTCCCATGCTGGCGGCCGTGGGCGGCGTCGTCGTTCCCGCCTGTATCTACCTGATCTTCAACCATGCCGGCGCCCGCAACGGTTGGGCCATCCCCATGGCAACCGATATTGCCTTTGCGCTGGGCGTGCTATCGCTTTTGGGCAATCGCGTTCCCAACGGCGTGCGCGTGTTCTTCTCGACGCTCGCCATCGCCGACGACCTCATCTCCATCGCCGCCATCGCCATCTTCTACGGTCAGAGCCCCAATCCGTTTTGGTTGGGCGCCGCCGCGCTTGTGACCTGCGCGCTCGTGTGGCTCAACAAGACGCAGCATTACCGCCTTGCCCCGTATTCGGTACTGGGTCTGCTGTTGTGGTTCTGTATGTTCAAGAGCGGCGTGCACGCCACGCTTGCTGGCGTTATCTTGGCCTTTACCATCCCGGCTAAGTGCGGCGTCAAGCTCGATAGCCTCACCGATTGGTTGGGCGAGTGCCTGCCGCTGCTCGATGACCGCTACGACGACGAGGCACACATCCTGGGCCAGCATGACTTTACCGTCTCGACCACCAAGGTCGAGCGCGTCATGCACCGCGTAACCCCGCCGCTTATCCGCATGGAGCGTCTGATCTCCACGCCGGTCAACTTTGTGATTCTGCCGATCTTTGCGTTCGTGAACGCACAGGTTCGCCTGGTGGGCGTGGACATGAGCACGCTGCTCACCGACCCGGTGACGCTCGGCGTGTACTTTGGCATGCTGCTGGTCAAGCCGATTGGTATCTTTGGCATGACGTTCGCCTTGGTCAAGCTCAAGGCCTGCGAGCTGCCGCACAATGTCAACTGGCATATGATTGCCGGCGTGGGCATTCTGGGCGGTATCGGCTTTACCATGTCGATTCTCATCAGCGGCCTCGCCTTCCCGACGGCCCAGTTTGAGGTTCTGGCTGCCAAGGCCGCTATTCTCGCCGGCTCTGTCACCGCGGCCGTACTTGGCATGATCTACATGAGTGTGATCTGCAAGCACCCCGCGCCCAAGAACGAGTAGGCGCGTAGAAACAGACGCCAGAGCCTGCTCGAGCGCGTGTAAAACGCGGTTTTGAGTGGTACTTGCCACCTGCCGGACACCCCAGTGGCCAAAAAACGCCGTTTGTGAGTACTGTCACAAACGGCGTTTCATTTTAGGCGCGAAAAATAATGTACAAATCTATTCTGTCTGTGCATTAACGATTGCGTGGCTGGACGAAAAATGCTGATGCATCCTTCCAAAACCGGACACAAAAGGCCAAGACTGGCCTTTTTAATTCAAAATCGCTGTTACTAAAAAAGTAACAGTACTCATATTTGCTATTTTTTGACCACAGGCCCCAATGACTAGGCTTATTCCACGGTGCCGTAGACGGCGCCCCAGCCGTGGGCGGCAAGGGCCGAGTTGAGCTGGTCGCAAAGCGATTGGCGGTCGTAGTAGCCGGACGGCAAAAGGTTCACGATTTCCATAAGGTCGGGCGCGAGGTCCAAAATCTCGGCCTGCACGATGAGATCCAGGCGGTCGATGGCGTGGCGGTCATAAAACAGCCCGTCGACCAGGCGCTGCAGGTCGCCGAATTCCTCGGCCTGGAACGATCCGTACTCCATAGTGCCTCCTTGGGCGCCCCACGCCGGCATGCGCGGCGTTTCGTAATTTATTGCGATGGACTTAATCTATCACGGCTTCATACCCTTGCGGCGG
Source organism: uncultured Collinsella sp. (assembly GCA_900550735.1). Lineage (GTDB taxonomy): Bacteria > Actinomycetota > Coriobacteriia > Coriobacteriales > Coriobacteriaceae > Collinsella. Next base: position 3,946 of record URTD01000029.1, on the reverse strand, counting down.
TGGCGGTCTATACTTAGACGAACTGCAACGTACCGCTTCGCGAAAGGTCGCACCCATGCAGACGATCTACCAGAAGATGGAAACCACCGAACTCGATGCCGCCATCGAGGTGCTCAAAGCCGAGGTCGCCGAGGTCAAGGCCAAGGGCCTGGCGCTCGATATGGCCCGCGGCAAGCCGTCGCCCTCCCAGGTGGACATCTCTCGACCCATGCTCGATATCCTCAATGCCGATGCCGATCTGCACGACGGCAACGTCGATTGTTCCAACTACGGCTGCTTTGAGGGCATTCCCTCGGCACGCAAGCTGGCAGGGGAGTTCCTGGGCTGCCCCGCTGAGCAGACACTCGTGCTGGGCTCGTCGAGCCTGCTGATCGAGCACGACATCGCCGGCATGTTCTGGCGCTGTGGCTCGTGCGGCAGCGAGCCCTGGGAGGCTTACGAGGCAGCGCACGACGGCAAGAAGGTCAAGTTCCTGTGCCCGGTTCCCGGCTACGATCGCCACTTTGGCATCACCGCCGACTTGGGCATCGAGAACGTTCCCGTCGCGATGACCGACAACGGCCCCGATATGGACGAAATCGAGCGCCTCGTTGCCGCCGACGATTCCATCAAGGGCATCTGGTGCGTGCCCAAGTATTCCAACCCCACGGGCATCACCTTTAGCGAGCACACCGTGCGCCGCCTGGTCGAGATGCCCACGGCCGCGCCCGATTTCCGCATCTTCTGGGACAACGCCTACTGCGTGCACGACCTGTACGACGAGACCGACGAGCTCGCCAATATCTTCGATCTTGCCCGTGCGGCGGGCACCGAGGACCGCGTGGTGGCCTTTGCCTCGACGTCCAAGATCACCTTCCCGGGCGCCGGCATCGGCTTTATCGGTGCGAGCCCTGCGGTCATCGCCGAGTTCTCCAAGCGCCTGAAGGCTGGCCTCATCAGCGCCGATAAGCTCAACCAGCTGCGTCATGTGCGCTTCCTTCCCACCATCGAGGCGGTCAAGGAGCACATGAAAAAGCATGCCGAGTTCTTGCGCCCGCGCTTTGAGGCCGTCGAGCGCAAGCTCACCGAGGGCTTGGGCGACACGGGCTGCGCCACCTGGACGCACCCCCGCGGCGGCTACTTTGTGAGCTTCGATGGTCCCGAGGGCTCGGCCCAAAAGGTCGCCGCGCTTTGTGCCGACCTGGGCGTCAAGCTCACGCCGGCCGGTGCTACCTGGCCCTATGGCAAGGATCCGCGCGATACCAACATCCGCATCGCGCCGAGCTATCCCACGGTCGAGGACCTGGAGGCCGCGCTCGATGTGCTGGTGCTGGCCGTTAAGCTTGTCGCTGCCGAGCTTGCGCGTGCCGAGCGCGCCTAACGCGCGGCTTCCCGTACTATCCGCACCTTCGATACGTAAAGGAGCGTATACATGGATTTGGGTATTTCCACCAACCCCACGCCAGAGCTCTACACCATTAAGGTAACCGGCGAGATCGATATCTCTAACGCCGATAGCCTGCGCAATGCTATCGACCTGGCGCTCGAGCAGCCCACTGAGGCCGTTGAGCTCGATTTTGCCCAGGTGAGCTACATCGATTCGACGGGCATTGGCGTGCTCGTGGGCGCCGCGCACCACGCGGTCGACCACGGCAAGCGCTTTAGCTGCACCAATGTGCAGCCCCCGGTGATGCGCGTGGTCCAGCTGTTGGGTGTCGACCAGGAGATTTCGATCACCGCTGCATAATCTTTGCTCCAAAAGGGCGTGCCGTTTGGCATATGTTTGTGATGCGCTCGGACGTTTTGGCGTACGGGCGCTATACTTGACCGAATGAATAGACGAGTTCCGGCCGAATGGCGCGGTGCGGGCTCGACTCACATCGAGCCTTGGAGGTATGTGTGTTTGGTATTGGAGAGGGTGAGCTCGCGATCATCGTGGTCTTCGGCTTTTTGCTGTTTGGCCCGGATAAGCTCCCACAGATGGGCCGCACAATCGGCCGTGCCATCCGTCAGTTCCGCGAGACGCAGGAAAAGATGACGGCCGTTGTTCAGTCCGAGATAATCGATCCGGTGAGCGAGGCCGCGTCGGCCCCGGTCAAGCCCAAGAAGGCTGCCGCCGATGACGATTCCGATCTGCACGCCCGACGCGGCGGCGTCGCGGATCTGTTCGGCGTAGGATTGCAGCACGGCGGGCGAGAGCCCGTATTTCTGTTCGCCCTGCAACGATTCTCCGCTCAATTTCAGGAGTATTCGCTTGTATTTCATGTCTCGAAGGGTTGTATCGCAATGCGAAGATAGGAAAATTTTCGAAAAAATTCGCAAGAAATGACTACCTTTACGGAAAATAGCGCACCGGCGGCGATGCCCGGGAAAATTTGGCGGAGCGCCTGCGGTATGCTATCTTTGCCGGCCCCAAGGCAGGGAGTGTGTAAAATGGCGGAAGAGAACAAAGCGAAAGAATACGGACTGTTGCGTCGGGTCTCCTCGCCGCGTGAGCTCAAGAAGCTCGCGCCGGAAGAGTTGCATGCCTATTGCGACGAGTTGCGACGCTATATCATCGAGGAGTGTTCGGTCAATCCGGGGCACCTGGCCTCCAGCCTGGGGGCCGTCGAGCTGGCTGCGGCGCTGCACTATGTCTATGATACGCCGGAGGACCGCATCGTGTGGGACGTCGGCCACCAGACCTATGCCCACAAGATCATCACGGGCCGCTTCGAGGCGTTCCGCACCAAGCGTCAGCTGGGGGGCATCAGCGGCTTTCCGCGCATGGCCGAGAGCGAATACGACGCTTTCGGCGGAGGGCATGCCTCGGTGTCGATCTCGGCGGCCTACGGCATGGCCAAGGCCGCTTCGCTTCAGGGCGAGCGGCGCAAGGTGGTAGCCGTCATCGGCGACGGCTCGATGACCGGCGGCCTGGCCTTCGAGGGGCTGAACAACGCCGGGGCCGACCAGTCCACCGACCTGCTGGTGATTCTCAACGACAACCACATGGCCATCGACCAGGCTACGGGGGCGCTGAAGAACTACCTGCTCAAGATCTCGACCTCCGGACGCTACAACCGCATGAAGCAGCGGCTGTGGACGGCCCTGTCGCGCACGCCCCGGCTGCTGCATCTCTGCCGTATGGCGGGGAACGCCGTCAAGCAGGGGCTGCTCAACAAGAGTAACCTCTTCGAGAGCTTCAATTTTCGCTATTTCGGACCCGTGGACGGCCACGACCTCGGGCAGCTGGTGCGGACGCTCCGCTCGCTGCGCGACATCGGGGGGCCGAAGCTGCTGCACGTGATGACGGTCAAGGGCAAGGGCTACCTGCCTGCCGAACACGATCAGTCGGTGTGGCATGCCCCGGGACGCTTCAATCCCGACACGGGCGAGCGGATCGCTTCGAAGGGCGGCCCTGCCCGCTATCAGGATGTCTTCGGCGAGACGCTGCTCGACCTGGCCCGCCTCGACACCCGGGTCGTGGGCATCACGCCGGCCATGCCGTCGGGCTGCTCGATGAACATCCTCATGCGCGAGATGCCCGAGCGCTGTTTCGACGTCGGGATCGCCGAAGGCCACGCCGTCACCTTCTCGGCCGGCCTGGCCGCCGCGGGGATGATCCCCTTCTGCAACATCTATTCGACCTTCATGCAGCGCGCCTACGACAACGTGATCCACGACGTGGCGATCCAGGACCTCCCGGTGGTGATGTGCCTCGACCGGGGCGGTCTGGTCGGCGAGGACGGCGTGACGCACCACGGAGTCTTCGACATGGCCGCCTTCGCCCCCGTGCCGGGGCTGACGATCGCCGCGCCGATGGACGAACGTGAGCTGCGCAACATGATGTATACGGCTTTCCGGTTCGGACACCCCTTCATGATCCGCTACCCGCGCGGCTGCGGCGAGGGGGTAGCCTGGCGCGGCGCGGCGTTCGAGGCGCTGCCCGTCGGGCGGGGCCGCTGCCTGCGCGAGGGCTGCGACGTGG
>URTD01000028.1 GCA_900550735.1 uncultured Collinsella sp. | reverse complement strand
GGTGAGGTCATATGTGACCGAATGGCTTGGCCTTAGGCCTCCATCTCGGCGAGCTCCTCCTTGGAGAAGCCGGAGACAAAGACGACGGCAGCGGCGATGACAAAGGAGATTGCCATACCAACGATAGCCCAGACGGTGTTCATCTGGCCACCCTGCAGGTAGTTGGTGAAGACCAGGAAGTTGGAAGCACCGCCTGCGAGGTAGTAGGTGACGCCCATGAGGCCGGAGAACACAGCGCCGATGGCACCGCCGATGAACATGCCGAACATGGTACGACGGAAGCGCATGAGGATACCGAAGAGCGCGGGCTCGGTGACGCCGCCGGCGATAGCGGAGATGACGTAGCCGATGGCAAGGGACTTCTCGTCGGGGTTCTTCATCTTGAGGAAGGCACCGAAGGCGCAGCCCCAGACAGCGGCCATAGCGCAGTTGGTGGAAACGAAGACGAAGGGATCGTAGCCGGCAGCGATGATCTGAACCTGAGCGAGCAGGATGACGGGCATGTGCATGCCGCAGACCACGAAGAGCTGCCAGAAGGCGCCGAGGACGGCCATGACGATCAGGATACCGATGCCGCCAAGGTCAGCAAGGCCGAAGAGCGCGTTAGCGATCAGCGTACCGATCTCGTTGCCGATGGGGGCGAGGACGATGAAGGCGATGGGGATGGTAACGATCATGGTGCAGAACGGCGTGAAGACCGTGGAGAGCACGTCGGGCATGACCTTCTTAAAGAACTTCTCGACGAAGTAGAGGACAGGCACCGAAAGGATAATCGGCAGGACGGACTGCTGATAGTTGGCAGCGGCGATCTGGATGCCGTAGACGGAGATGATGCCGCCACCCTCCTGAGTCGCGACACTCACGACGGACGGGGCCATGAGAGCGCCGCCGAGGAGCATGCCCAGAACCGGAGAGGCGCCGAGCTTCTTAGCGGCGGCATAGCCCAGGTAGATGGGGATAAAGGTAAACGTTGCCTCGTACAGCGTGGTGTAGAGGAACGTATAGGTCGGGTCGTCGGCCGAGAGCACACCGAGCATGGTGGGGCCGAGGACGGCCGCGATGGTGCGGAACAGACCGCCAGCCATGAGCAGCGGGATGAGCTGGGTCATGGAGCCGGACAGATAGTCGAGGATGATGTTAGGCAGGTTCTTGAGCTCGAACTTCTCCTTGGGAGCATCGAGGTTCTCGTCAACGGCCTCACCCTGCTTGACGCCGGAAATGGCGACGAACTCGGCGAGTACCTTGGGCACGTTCTGGCCGATGATGACCTGGAGCTGGCTGCCGGCAAACTGGCAACCCAGAACACCCTTGACCTTCTTAATCTTCTCCACGTCGGCCTTGCTGTTATCCTTGAGCGTCAGACGCAGGCGCGTCATGCAGTTGGTGGCAACGGAAACATTCTCCGCACCGCCCACGAGCTCGAGGACATCGGTGGCAATCTGCTTGTTATCTACTGCCATGGGACCCCTCCCCATATCTTCGTGTGCCAGCCCCCTTGGGCTTAGGCACGCCTTTGGCCCGGCGACTATAACCCCTTACGGTTGCCGGACCCTTGGATACGCTTTTGTAAACAAGGTGTTTACTGAACGTTTACGGGCTTTAGTTTACACGGAGCGCCGAATTTATGGCAATTTTGTCGTCTACAGTCCGGTGAACGGTAGGAAATCGGGGGTGAACGTATTTGAATGGCGGGAGATGGTCTCTTTGACCCTCTATTGATATATAGCCATTTACGTGGGATTTTATTTTGATGAACACCTCACTGATCTGTTAACTCATCAACAGAATCCCTGCTAGAAGCTAGTAAACATACGTTTAGTAGTTCACGACGTGTTCAGTTTTGCCGTTTACCGAGTTTATCTGCTTGTTCTGCAATTCTGGATTAAACTAAACATGTTTATATTGTATTGCCGCTAATGTTTCGTGTTGGCGGCACAAGGGAGGCAGCTCATGGAACTCAAATCGTGTACCTACGCAACCGTCACCACCTTGGGCGACTTTGGCCCCTGGATCAGCAAGGTCGTACTCGACCTGCCCTGCACCGTGCGCGCCAACGATATCGACGCAAGCACCTTCCATATATATGTAGAGCGTCACGAGCGCACGGGCGAGGTCCTGATGCGCAAGGAGCGCGGCGCCGACCATGCCGCGCCCTCGGTGGGCTACATCGACGTTCTCCGCGCGTATCCGTGTGACGAGAACGGGCGCAAGCTCGCTGTGGGCACCCACGTGGCGCTCGAGGTCGCCGAGCAGCGCCTGACCAAGACCATCGAAGGCGGCGTCATGGGCTCGCGCATGCTCGATGACCAGCTGCGCATCACGCAGCTCACAGCTCTTCCCGGCAACGACGGCGACGATCCCACCTGCGGCCTGGTCTTCGACACCTGCCGTGGCGATATCTGCCCCGCGCTCAAAGGCTGGAGCAACGCCACGCAAAAGACCGCCGTCGACGGCATCGCGCTCGAATACGGCTTCTTTGAGCCCAGCTTTAAGGCCGAGGACTCGGCATGCTTCAACCCCTTTGCGCCCGAGGCAACGGTTGTGCCCCAAAAGGCCCCGCTCGTGGTGTATCTGCACGGCGCCGGCGAGGGCAAGGGCACCACGCAAGGCGAAGGCGCCACGCGTGCCTATATCGGCAACCGCGTCACAGCCATTAGCCAGGCGCAGATCCAGCGCTACTTTGGCGGCTTTGCCTGGGTGCTCGTGCCGCAGTCGCCCACGTTTTGGATGGACAACGGCGTCGAGCAGCTTGGTCACTCCAACCAGAGCATCTACTCCCCCGTGCTCAAGGCACTTATCGATGAGTTTGTCGCCGAGCATGCCGACCGCATCGACACCGACCGCATCGTGGTCGCCGGTCTTTCCAACGGCGGCTTTATGACCCTGCGCCTGTGCGCCGACTACCCCGATTTCTTCGCCGCGGGCCTTCCCTGCTGCGCCCCGTGGTACAACGCCACGGACGAGGACGTAGCCGCGCTCGCCAAGACGCCGCTGTGGTTTACGCACTCCAAGGGCGACGAGCTCGTGCACCCGCAACAGACCGTGCTGCCGCTGTTCGCGCGCCTGCGCGATGCCGGCGCCAACGTGCATCTCACCTACTTTAGCCATGTCGAGGACCTGACCGGCGTGTATCGCGAGGCCGACGGCTCGGCCAAGAAGACGTTCAACCACGGCGTGTGGATCCACCAATTCAACGACCTGTGTTATCAAGACTTCGACGGGGGCAACGTACTCATCGACGGCGAGCCGGTGGGCTGCTGGGAGTGGTCGGCCAGGGTTTCGAGGTAACCATCCCATCGGGGGCTCTGACCTTTAGTTTTGTAAACGTCCTCGCGCATGAGCCCCGCTTATCCTGCTCCTTCGGAGCATCGGATAAGCGGGGCTCGCGCTGCGGAATGTTTACAAAACTAAAGGTCAGAGCCCCCCTAAGTTAACGTTGTTCGAAACGCTGGTCGGCCGCTTCCGGCGGGCCGCCGGGTCGCGGGCGATGGGGGCGTGGGTCCCGTCTTGCCTTGCGCGTAACTGGCTGAATTGATTTTGATTGGAGCTGTTCCTATGTCCCAGAAGTTGACTCGGGTGATTGTTACCACTGATATGGAAGTCGATGATATGAACTCGCTTGTTCATTTGGCTCTGTATCTCAACTTGCTTGATGTTCAGGCTGTGGTGTATACGGCTTCGCAGTATCACTTTCTTGGGGATGGGGTTCATACGCTCGGCGAGGTGAATTCGCATTGGCGGACCAAAGGGCGGCGCTCTTATGAGTGGGCTGTTGTGCCTCATGAGCCCGATCCGCTGGCTGGCGAGCTTCGTGAGTATCGGCCGTTTCCCGAGCATTGGATTGAGAGTCTCTGGAGTAATGAATATACCCAGGCTTGGCCGCAGTTGCAGGCAAATGCGGACGCCGCCGGTGAACCGCCGTTTCCCACGCCTGCCCAGATGATCGAGCGTACGTTTGTGGGAAATGTTGCTTTTGAGGGTGATGTGTGCGAGGAGACTGAAGGGTCTCACGTCATCGCCGATGCCATCATGGACGATGACCCGCGCACGCTGTGGCTGCTCAGCTGGGGTGGTATGAATACGATCGTTCGCGCCCTCATGAGTATTGCCGAGCGTTATCGCGCCACACCCGAGTGGCCCGCCGTACAGCGGCGGGTCTATCAGAAGGTGCGCGTGATGGGCGTTGCCGATAGTGTGGGGCAGGATAACTCGTGGCTCGACCATGGGCGCGAGCTCTTTCCCGAGCTCATCTTTTGGCGTACGCCCTATATGTATGGCAACTATTTCGACGCCAAAACAGCTCAGCCCGATACGCTGCCGCTGTTTAAGGCTCCTTGGCCTGAGCGGAATCTCACGCAGGGCAACGGACCCCTCATGGCACGCTATATGCTCTATGGCGATGGTAAGGTCTACGAAAACGAGCCTGAGCGCTTTCAGTTTGGCAAGCATGCCCGCCTGGATTGGGGCCTGGAAGGCATGCCCGCGGTACAGTTTGAGCGCGGCGACTTTATGGCCGAAGGCGACAGCATGACCTATATTCCGCTGCTTCCGTTTGGCCTGCGCGGTATCGACGACCGCGACTTCGATACGCTGCTCGGCCGCATGTTTCTTGATGGACACCCCGATGCGAACGCGCCCACCGGTTTTGCCGCCCTCGGCACGCCCCCAGACGACAATCTCAATCCCTATCTGCGTGCCTATCAGGAAGACTTTGCCGCCCGCGCGCAATGGTGCGCCCATGATCCGGCCATCTGCTCGCATCCGGCGCATGTTGTCGAGGTCACGGCCGACCGCAGCGCCGCAGCCGGCGAGCGCATCGACCTTGCGGCGACCATCGTCGACCCTGACGGCAGGGGCTTCGATGCGCATTGGGATGTCGCCGTAGACCCGTCGAGCTATGCAGGCGTCCAGGATCTGTCGCTGTGGCAAGAATGCACGGAGGATGCCACTTTCATCGTGCCCGCCGACGCACGACCCGGCGACCGCTTTGTGCTCACCCTCACCGTGCAGACGCGCGCCGAGTGCCCCTGCACCCGCTACACCCAGGTCGCCGTGACTGTGGCATAGCAAGGGCGACGCCCACATTCGGCAGCCGCCGCATTCGACAAAGAGTGTCCCCAGGCGTCAAACGAGCGGGGATTTTTGGACACCCAAATGACGAGAGTGGATAATCTCCCACTTTGAGCCCACAAACAGGCCAAAAACGGGAGATTATCCACTCTCGTTCTGCGAGCACTCATTGGGGACGTACTTAAATGAGTAGTTTCACTCATTTAAGTACGTCCCCAATGAGTAGGAAAAATGGGCCATGTGTCCCAGTTGTGGAGACTCGTTGAGCCGTCTGGGTATCGTGAAAGATCGCGCACTCCCCCATCATCAAAAGTGACACACGCTACCAGTTGATGGGAGGCAGCCATGGGCTTCTTTGACAAGATGTTCGAGAAGAAAGAGTGCGCGATTTGCGGTACCGAGCTGGGACTTCTAGGTAAGACAAAAATCAATGAAGGCTACCTGTGCAAAGAGTGCGCCGGCAAGCTCTCCCCCTACTTTCACGGCTATCGCTCCAGCACCGCGGACGATATCCGTGAGCAACTCGCCTACCGCGAGGCCAACGCCGAGCGCCTGGCGTCGTTCAACCCCACGCGCACGCTTTCTGCCGGGCGCACCAACATCATGCTCGATGAGGACGCGGGCCTGCTGATCATCACCTCGCAGAGCCGCTGGCGCGACGCCAATCCCGACATCATCGAGTTCTCGCAGGTACTCGGCTGCGATATGGATATCGACGAGCATCGCACCGAGATCTATCGCGAGACCGAGGACGGCGAGCGCGAGAGCTACAACCCGCCGCGCTACGACCTGGATTACGACTTTAATCTGACCATTCACGTCAACACGCCGTACTTTACCGAGATCAACCTGCGCGTAAACGACTCCACCATCGATCAGCGCGGCTCCATCGAATACCGCGAGGCCAAGCGCCAGGCAACCGAGGTCCGCGACGCGCTGGTGCAGCTGCGCCAGGAGACGCGCGACAGCGTCGTTGCCGCCAAGGCCCCCAAGACTGCGGTGACCTGCCCCTTCTGCGGTGCAACCACCATTCCCGATGCCAGTGGGCGCTGCGAATACTGCGGCGGCGCCATCGGCGCATAGCCTCCGGCACGGAAAGGACCGATCATGGCCTTCGAGAGCGTTAACTATCAGTGCCCTGCCTGCGGTGGCCCCCTGCATTTTGCCAGCGCCGAGCAAAAGCTCGTCTGCGACTACTGTGACTCACGCTTTGAAGTCGAAGAAGTCGAGGCCCTCTATCGCGAGCGCCAGGACAAGGCAGACGCCAAAGCCGATGCGGCAGCCGCAACGCCCAAGCCCGTCGCCGACGACGCGGTGCAGGAGCTCGCCCAAAACGCCGGCTACATCTGCTCGTCGTGCGGCGCCGAGCTCGTGTCCGACGGCACCGTCGCCGTCACCACCTGCCCGTACTGCGGTAACTCCGCCGTGGCGCCCGGCCAGCTCTCGGGCGACTTCTCGCCCGACCTGGTGATTCCGTTTAAGCTCGGGCGCGACGATGTCACGGCCGCACTCAAGGAACACTATAAGGGCAAGATCTTGCTGCCCAAGAGCTTTGTCACCGGCAACCACATCGACGAGGTCCAAGGTGTCTACGTGCCGTTTTGGCTCTACGGCGCCCGCGTTGACGGCGAAGTGTACTTTGACGCGACCAACGAGACCGTGACCGAGGAATCCGATCGCACCGTCACGACCACCGACCACTACGATGCCTATCGCAAGGGCAATATCTCGTTTAAGCGCGTGCCCGTCGACGGATCGTCCAAGATGCCCGACGGCCACATGGACGCCATCGAGCCGTTTGACTACGACGCACTGCGTCCGTTCTCGGTCGCATATATGCCCGGCTACATCGCCAACCGTTACGACGAGGACTGCGAGACCTGCAAGGCGCGCGCCGAGCGCCGTATGGAAGAAAGCACGATCTTGGCCCTGCGCGAGACTGTCGTCGACGAATACGACGATGCCACGGTCGAAAGCAAGCAGCTCGACTACACCTGGGAAGACAGCGACTACGCCCTGTTCCCCGTCTGGATGCTCTCCACCTCGTGGAACGGCAAGAGCTACCTGTTTGCCATGAACGGCCAGACCGGCCGCTTGGTCGGCGAGCTCCCCTGCTCCAAGCCCAAGCTCGCCATCGCCTCGGTGCTGTTCTTTGTGATCGGATTTGTCCTCTCCCAGATTCTCTTTATGGGCGAGAACGCCTTCGATCCGGATTACCTCGCCTTTGATATCGAGGGCATCCTCATCAACATCATCGCGCCGCTGATCATCGTGATTATTGGAGACGTGCTACTGGTAGGCCAGCTCAAGACGGCCAACGAGGCCACCCACGCCGACGAGTACTGCGGCGAGCTCGACCTGACCGAGAAGCACGACACCTTCAGCCACACCGAGACCACCGTTGTCATGAAAGACGACAAGGACGACTAAGCAATCCAACCAATACCACCCGGCCTTTGACGAGAAAGGAAGATCACCATGGGACTCTTGAAAGCTGGATTGGGAGCTGCCGGCGGCGTCATGGCCGACCAGTGGAAGGAATTTATCTACTGCGAATCGATGCCTGCTGACGTCTTGGCCTGCAAGGGCAGCAAACGCGCCGGTGGCCGCAGCTCCAACACGCGCGGCGAGGACAACGTCATCTCCAACGGCTCCGTCATCGCCGTCAACGACGGCCAGGACATGCTCGTGGTGCAAAACGGCAAGATCATCGAAGTCGCGCTGGAGTCTGGTGAGTTCGTCTTCGATACCGGCAGCGAGCCGAGCGTCTTTAGCGGCAACCTGGGCGATTCCATCAAGGAGACCTTCGCCAATATCGGCAGCCGCTTTACTTTTGGCGGCGACGCGGGCAAAGACCAGCGCGTCTACCTCATCAACACGAAAGAGATCATTGGCAACAAGTACGGCACCGCCTCGCCCGTGCCCTTCCGCGTGGTCGACAACAACATCGGCCTGGACGTCGACATCTCCGTGCGCTGCAACGGCGAGTATTCGTACCGCATCACCAACCCGCTGCTGTTCTACACCAACGTATGCGGCAACGTGACCGATAGCTACACGCGCGACAAGATCGACAGCCAGCTTAAGTCCGAGCTGCTCACCGCCCTGCAGCCCGCCTTTGCCAAGATCTCGGAGATGGGCATCCGCTACAGCGCCATCCCCGGCCACACCACCGAGCTCGCCCGCGCGCTCAACGAGGTCCTCTCTGCCGACTGGCGTGACCTGCGCGGTGTCGAGATCGTGAGCTTTGGCGTCAACTCCATCGCAGCCTCGCAAGAAGACGAGCAGATGATCAAGGACCTGCAGAAGGCCGCAGTCATGCGCGATCCCACCATGGCGGCAGCCAACATTGCCAGCGCCCAGAGCGACGCAATGCGCGCGGCAGCCGCCCATCCCAACGGCGCGATGGCAGGCTTTATGGGCATGGGCATGGCAGGTGGCATGGGCGGCATGAACGCCAGCCAGCTGTTCGCCGCCGGCCAGGCACAGCAGCAGGCCGCCCCGCAGCCGGCTCCGGCACCCGCCCCCGCACCGGCTCCTGCCGCTGCCCACGCGGCCGGCACATGGACCTGCAGCTGCGGCGCCACCAACACCGGCAAGTTCTGCTCCGAGTGTGGCAGTCCCGCACCCGCCCCGGCACCGGCCAAGTGGTTCTGCCCCAACTGCGGCAGCGAAAACGGCGGCAAGTTCTGCAGCAACTGCGGAACGCCCAGGCCCTAGCCCCTCTATCTGGTAATTGGCGGGGGATCCGCCACCCCCGCATTTGCTTCTATGGGTTTCGTTCGATAAAGGAGGACACCATGAAGACAACGTTCAAAAAGTCCGTACTCGCATTTCTGACATGCGTCCTTGCGCTCGCCTTTGCCCTGACGGGCTGCAGCGGCGGCGGCAAAGACCCCAAGGCCAACTTCGTCGGCAGCTGGGAACTCTCGGGTGGAACCCTGGAGGGCGAAGAACTGACCGATGAGTACATGAAGATGCTCGAGGATTGGGGTGTGCACTGCGTCCTGATTCTCGATGAGGACGGTACAGGTGCCCTCGACCTGTTCCTTGAAGTCGTCGACCTTAAATGGGAGGCAAAGGACGCCACCACCGTAACCATCACCGCCGAAGACGAGTCGCATGACATGAAGCTCAAGGACGGCAAGCTCATCCTCGAAGAGGATGACGGCAATCTTGTCTTTACCAAGTCCGACAAGGACCTGTCCGGCACGGTGAAGAAGGATCGCGAGGCGGCCGAGAAGGAAGAAGAGATCGACGAGGCCGTCGAAGACGACGACGTCCAGAAGACTGAAATCTCCCCCGCCGTCACCGTTGCCGATGACGACCTGTGCACCATTACCATCACCGAGAAGTTCAAGGACGAGTGGGGCGACATCGGTTTTGTCGTCAACATCACCAACAAGAGCGACAAGGACCTGACCTTCTACGCCCCCAGCGGCAAGACCAACGTCAACGGCACCATGAAGGAACCCTGGTTCTCGGCTCACCTGATGCCCGGCACCAACGCCACTGAGGAATTCACGTTCTCGAACGGCACGCTCGATAGCCTTGACGACCTGGTCAATACGACCATCGGCATCGACGCCTACCTGACCGATTCCTACGAGGACGTTGCCTCCTACAGCGCAACCATCGCGTAACGGCACGTAACATCAGCCGCGGATTGGCGGACACATCCGCGCACACCAGACGGGGCCGCAGGAGATGATCCTGCGGCCCCGCCGCTTTATGCCGACAGCACTGCCCATACAAGCAGGCCGCCCGCCGTTTTTAGATGCGAAACGGTGGGCGGCCTGTCTTTGCGGCGCCGGAACACGGGTGAGCGCGTCGATTACGGGCGCTCCATGTTGGGAACGATGCTGCCCTCGGTCACCGCATGCACGGCCAGGCGCATGATGTTGTCGTAGCCGGTCTTGCTCAGGATCTCCGAGATGCGGCGCTTGATGGTGCCCTCGCTCATAAACAGCTCGGCCGCAATCTCGCGGCGGCTTTTACCCTCGCAGGCAAGGCGCAAGATCGACAGCTCGACATCGTCGAGGGCCGCCGTGCCCGAGAAGATACTCTCGGGCGGCTTGGGAAACGTGCAGTAACCCGCCAGCGTGGAGCGCATCACGGCGAACAGCTCGTCGATACCGACGTTCTTGTACACAAAGCTATCGACGCCCGCCTCGCGGGCCTGATCGACAAAGGTGATCTCGGGCATGCCTGTCATGATAATGATGCGACACTCGGGCAGCTGCTCCTTGATGCGTGCCGCCGCCACGATGCCGTTTGAATCGTGTTCGGTGCACACGTCCATCAGTATCATGTCCGGGCGCTCCTTGAGCGCGACACCCAAGGCCTCGGAGGCATCGGCGATCGCGGCAACGACGGTCATATCGGGCTGGTCGCCAACGGAGCGCGCCAGGCTCTCGCGCAGGATGGCCTGATCTTCGACAATTAACACGCGGATCATGAGCTTCTCCTTTGGGACGTGTCGTTGGCGTTAAGCGGAATGGATACCGTAAGCGTAAAGGGCGGGGTGGCGTGGACCTCTAGGCTGCCACCCAGATCTTGCGCGACATGCCTCATACCTGGGATTCCCGTTCCCTCGCGATACGATACGGGGGCCGGGGACCCGTCGTTAGAAATCGTCATGTGCGCGACGGCGTCAGCATCCGTCCTCTCCTGCCACAAGCGCACATGGACCCGATGCGCCTGCGCATGCTTGGTGGCGTTGGTCGAGGCCTCGCGGATAATCTGCAAAAAGGCGGCGGCGACACGCGCGTCCTCAGGCAGCGCACCCTCAACATCGATCTGCACGCTCACCAGGCCAAAAGCATGGACGATATCGCCCAGTTGCTCTGCCGGTTCGGTGTCGCCCCCGCTGCGCAGATCGGCAGCGATTGAGCGCAGCAGCGGGTCGATCTGCTCGAGCGACTCGTCGTCCAAGCGCCCCTCCTCCAAATAGCGATGAAGGATTGATAGGCGCTGGCCGATCACATCGTGAACGCGGGCGCGCATGCGCAGATAGGCCGCATTGTCGGCAACTTTTTTGACTTCTTCGATCTGGGCCTGGAGCTCTTGGCCCGCAAGCTCAAGCAGGTGGTTGGCCTGCGCCAGACGGTCATGCGCATGCGCATACTCTGTCACGTCCAGACCGATTATGCGCTCGAACGAACGGCCCGAGACCATAACGTCATCGCACACAAACAGGCGAATCTCGGCGGGAGAAACCTCGACCACCGCACGCGCCTCACCAAAGCGGTCCAGGTTGATCCGCACGCGGTTCTTACCGCCTTCGGGCATTTGCATGCTGAGCTTGCGCAGGTCGTTCCATGTACCGCTCATATCGCCTAGGTCGGTGGGCATATGAAGCTCCACCAGGTTTTTGCGCATGCAGCGGTTCATAAGCAGTGGACGGCCCCTCGAGTCCAGATACAGGATGCCCACGGGAATCACGTTGATGGTTTCGATCGTCGAGAACGCGGTGATATCCTCCTGGCGGTTACGGACGTCCATCAAGAGCGCCGCGACGGAACGGAACAGGAAGAACGCTCCCTCTGCGATAAGGACAACGGCCCACACCGAGCCCATGGCAAAAACCACCGGCGGTGTCACGGCGCCAACAAGCAGCAGCTCGGCCAGCATGACAGGGCGACGATAGTGCACCATGAGGACCACGCCATAGGCAAAGATCGCGGCATTGAGCCACAGCACTCCGCCCATTGCCCTGGCGCAAACGTCAAGCGGCGCCACCAGATACGAGCCAGACGACGCGAATAAGATGAGCGCCGAAATCATCAGGTGAAGCACGAGGCTCGTCTCATAGGCGCAAATCACCTTACGGTTATAGGACGAGCGGCGCGATGCGATGAGCGGGACGTGGATCATCTGCAGACACGCAGCCAGGGCAAAGACAACATCGAGCGCAACGATTTGGGGAAGGATGAACGAAATCTGCATCGTCACTCACCCGCCCTCGGCATCAAGACGATCATGCGCAGCTGGCCGGGCTCGCCCTCAAGGCGGTATGCCACGTTGCGCCCTTGCAGAGCGCTTTCGAGCTCTTGCGCAGCGGGCGTCTGCGAAAGATCTTCATCATCGTTGGAAAAAAGCGTGGCGCGCAGCTCGACACTGCACCGGTCATGGTCGCCCAAGTGATACATAAGCGCCGGATGGTCGGTGGTGTAGGCAAAAAACGCAAAGTCATACACGCAGTCGTACAGGGCGCTTACCGTACTGGCGTGCATCGGGCGCCGTATGGCGATAATCGAGGCGCAATCGACATCGATGGTGCGCAGGTCACTTGCAAGCTCGTTGGCGATGAGCTGAATGCGGTCGCGGTCAAAACCGCTCTCCCCGTGCTGTGCCAA
Source organism: uncultured Collinsella sp. (assembly GCA_900550735.1). Taxonomy (GTDB): domain Bacteria; phylum Actinomycetota; class Coriobacteriia; order Coriobacteriales; family Coriobacteriaceae; genus Collinsella. The sequence goes on along the minus strand of URTD01000028.1, from coordinate 2,322 downwards.
CGTGAGCGACCCCTTGCGTTTGCAATAGGCGACGAGCATCTTGGCACGCTGCAGCATGCGGTAACGCTCGTGCGAAGATGCCTCATCGGTCAACGGCGGCAGCGAGCTCAACAGGTCGTACATCTCTTCGAGCGCACGGGCAAGCGCTTGGTCCACGTCTTGGACCAGTAAGGTCTCGGCCTCTTGGTCTGCCAAATGTGTCTTAAGGTCGTAGTCGGCGGCAAGCAGCTCATTTTGGCGTTGCAGCTCCATGCGACGATGCGCCAGTTCACGGTTAAGCTCGTTGAGCTCCGACACGTCTTGGGCAAGCAGCGCCGATCCACCCAGCAGCGGAAAGGCACGGTACATCACATTGGGATCGGACGCCACGGCAAAGGCATGGGCGCGGCCGTGCTCCTGGGTCCGCAACTCCTCGCGCACGCCTACCGGCATTGGCTTTGACACTGGCGTGGCATAGACCTCCTGCAGGTCGCGCGTTAGGACTTTGAGGTCGAGCGGCAAGGTGTCGAAGATGCCGGCGATGTCGTGATACGACGGAATGACACCGCAATCGAGACAGATTTCCATCGCCACCACGCACAGGACGCAATAGACGAGCGAAAAGTTGAGCCTCCATGCCCAGGGCACGCGCAACGCATACGAGACGGCAAAGAATGCGCCACCCAGCAGTACGAGCGCCGCCGTGCCCGAGAAACGCTGGATGCGAAAGGACGAGGACCGACCAACCAGGATAAAAAAGGCCACGAAGTCAAAGGCCGTCCACACGAGGACGACGAAATAACCCCAGCCGTACGTGTAATCGTTGCTCCAGGTGTCGCTTGTACGGTCAAAGTGGAAGACCTGCTGGTGAAAATCGTTGGTGAGCACAAATCCGATAAGCAGGATGGCCACAATCCACAGCGCAGCGCAGTAGCGGCGACCCAGACGGTGTTGCTCCAGGCCCGCAAGGCGCAGACCACACAACTGGTAGAGCAGCGGAATGAGCGTCATGGGCACGTAGTACAGGTACCACAGCACGGTGGCATAGAACGGCGTGAACGACTTGTACTTGAGAATGACTTCGATCATCCACAGGGCGCAGATGGTGGCGATGGCAACAAGGCGGCGGCGCAACACATAGTCCAAACAGCGCAGATAGACCGATACGCCCCAGATCGAAAATACAATTGCGGCGACAAGCAGCGGGAGAGAGCTCGAGTGGACGAGCGCATCCACGACCTCTTCGGACACCTCGCTATAGGCGGGCACGACGTTAGAAAGTTTGGGATCGAAGGCGAACAGCGCCGGCAAGACCGCCAAAAGCATGAGGAACAGCGCGGTGATGGCGCCGGCGATAGCAAAGACGCGATGACGATACACCTGATGTGTTATGCCAACAAGGAATCGCGGCATGGCGAAGAGCCTGCCACCCCTGGGATCCGCAACCGGCGCGGTCCGGGCGGCCGCGTGGCCGATATGTCGCTCGCGGGTACCCATAGTCCCTTTAGTGTACCGACAGATAGGTCGAAAAAGCGGGCCGCATGTCCCAAAATCCGCAGACGGCAAGGCGCCCGGAGAGCGCATACTCGCCGGGCGCCTTGGCTAGGAGGCTATGAAGTTGAGTGTCTCAGCTTCCTTAGGATAGGTCCTCACCATTCGTTTCAATGACATGCTTGTACCAGTCGAAGCTCTTCTTTTTGGAACGCTTGAGGGTACCGTTGCCCGCATCGTCGCGATCCACATAGATAAAGCCGTAGCGCTTGGACATCTCGCCCGTGCCGGCAGACACCAGGTCGATCGGGCCCCAGGTGGTGTAGCCCAGCAGGTCAACGCCGTCCTCGGTCACCGCGTCGCGCATGGTCTGGATGTGCTGACGCAGGTAGTCGATACGGTAGTCGTCGTTGATGGAGCCGTCCTCCTCGACAACATCCTTGGCGCCCAGGCCGTTCTCGACCACAAACAGCGGCTTCTGATAACGATCGTACAGGTCGTTGAGGGTGATGCGAAAGCCCAGCGGATCGATGGCCCAGCCCCACTGGCTCTGCTGCAGGTAGGGGTTCTTGGCGCCGGCGAAGGCGTTGCCCTGGGTGCGCTCGACATCGGGGTTGTCGGCACCGGCAGAGCAGCGGGTGCTATAGTAGCTAAAGCTGATGAAGTCGACGGTGTTGGCGGCCAGGACCTCGCGATCCTCTTCGGTCATGCCCACATCGATGCCTAGACGCTCGAGCTTCTTGACGGCATAGGCCGGGTAGTAGCCGCGGCTCTGGACGTCGACGAAGAAGTAGTTGTCCTGGTTATCGAGCTGCGCCTGGCGTACATCGCCCGGACGGCAGCTGTAGGGGT